>JAGARW010000110.1 GCA_017621975.1 Lachnospiraceae bacterium
AGAAGAAATATGACGGACAGAAAATCCATGATTTTGCGGATCTGCATGTCGGGGATTACGTTGTGCATGAAAGTCATGGACTCGGCGTTTACCGGGGAATCGAAAAGGTCGAAGTCGAAAATGTCGTCAAGGATTATATGAAGATCGAATACCGTGACGGCGGTAATTTATATATTTTGGCAACGGGCTTTGACGCTATTCAGAAATATGCTTCTGCGGATGCAAAAAAACCAAAGCTGAACAAGCTTGGTACGCAGGAATGGACGCGTACGCGCAGCAAAGTGCAAAACGCAGCCCTTGAAGTCGCAAAGGATCTCGTAGATCTCTATGCTGCCCGGCAGCAGAAAAAGGGATATCAGTATGATAAGGATACTGTTTGGCAGAGAGAGTTTGAGGAAATGTTTCCGTTTGAAGAGACGGAAGATCAGCTTGCAGCGATCGAAGCGGTGAAGGCTGACATGGAGAGCAGTAAAATCATGGACCGCCTCGTCTGCGGCGACGTTGGCTACGGCAAAACGGAGATTGCGATCAGAGCGGCGTTTAAAGCGGTACAGAGCGGGAAACAGGTCGTATTTCTTGTGCCGACGACGATTTTGGCGCAGCAGCATTACAATACGTTTGTCCAGAGAATGAAGGACTTTCCGGTCAGGGTAGATCTGCTGTCGAGATTCCGCGCATCGTCGGAGCAGAAAAAAACGATCGAAGATCTGAAAAAGGGACTGGTAGATATTGTAATCGGCACGCACCGCGTTCTGTCAAAGGACGTTATTTATAAGGATCTCGGACTGCTTATCATCGACGAGGAACAGCGGTTCGGCGTAACGCACAAAGAAAAGATCAAGCAGATGAAGGAAAACATCGACGTGCTGACATTGACGGCGACGCCGATCCCGAGGACGCTGCATATGAGTCTTGCGGGCATTCGTGACATGAGCGTACTGGAAGAGGCGCCGGGTGAAAGAATGCCGATTCAGACATACGTAATGGAATATAACGAAGAGCTTGTGCGTGAGGCGATCGTCAGAGAGCTTGCCAGAGGCGGACAGGTCTACTATGTATACAACCGTGTGAATACGATTGCCGATACGGCTGCGCTGATCGCCCGGCTCGTTCCGGAAGCGACCGTTGCGTTTGCCCACGGGCAGATGAAAGAACGGGAACTGGAACGGATCATGTATGATTTTATTGACGGAGAGATCGATGTGCTTGTTTCTACAACGATCATCGAAACCGGGATGGATATTTCCAATGTCAATACGATGATTATTCACGATTCCGATAATATGGGACTTTCGCAGCTTTATCAGCTTCGGGGAAGAGTCGGAAGGTCGAATCGGACGGCGTATGCGTTCTTGATGTATAAAAAGGACAAGATGCTGAAGGAAGTGGCTGAGAAGCGGCTTCAGGCAATCAGAGAGTTTACCGATCTTGGAAGCGGATTTAAAATTGCCATGCGCGACCTTGAAATAAGGGGAGCGGGCAATCTGCTTGGAAGGTCGCAGCACGGGCATATGGAGGCGGTCGGCTATGACCTTTACTGCAAAATGCTGAATGAGGCGGTTAAGCATTTGAAGGGAGAAGAAACTAAGATCGATTTCCCGACGACGGTCGATCTCGATGTGGACGCCTATATCCCCCCTTCCTATATTATGAACGAAGTGCAGAAACTGGATATTTACAAGCGGATCGCAGGCATTGCGTGCAAGTCGGAAAGCGAGGATATGAAGGAAGAACTGCTTGACCGTTTTGGAGAAATCCCGCGTTCGGTAGAGAATCTGCTCCGCATTGCGCTCATCCGGCAGCAGGCGCACAGACTGTATCTGTCGGAGGTACAGGGCAAAAACGAGCTGCTGACTTTTACGTTCATTCAAAATGCGCCGATTCGGACACTTCAGATTCCGGAACTTTTAAAGAAACACGGGAAAAAGCTGACCTTTCATGCCAAGGGTGATCCATGTCTGAAGTATCCGTATAAGAAATGCGGTTTTGCGGAAAAGGACGGAGAAATATTGCTGGAATTGGCAGAGCGTTTGCTACATGATATGGAAACTTATCTGTTATAAAAAAGCTGCTTTGCTTAATTATAAAATATTCACATAAAAATTGGGAAATCAGTTGAAAAGCATGTGTGTTTTGTACTAAAATAGGTACATGGGAATGACAAAAATTAGGAATGGAAGTGGAGCATATGAAGAAGATAGCGTATAAGTTTATGGCGGTAATCGGTATATTGGTAGTAATTTCTCTGGTTGCATTACAGATTCTGAGCAACAATATCAAAACGATCAATCAGGCAAGCTCTGATCTGCTTGACAAGCAGGTGACAGATCTCAATCTGATCCAGACGGTTAACATGGACTATCAGGAGATTTATCGCGTTACGCTGTGTCATACAATGACAAATGCGGAATCTTCTATGCGCGCTTATGAAAAACAGATCGACGAGAAAAAAGCGGAGCTGCTGGAAAGCATGGCTGCCTATAAAAGCAGAGTGACGGACGAGGAAATTGCGAAGATCGTAGACGGTTTCGAAGGAAAATGCACCGCATTTCTGAAAACGGTAGAGAGCATTGTCGATAACAGCGCGAACGGCAAAAAAGATATGGCGATGATCTATATCAACAATACGCTCGGCGTTTCTGTCAGCAACTTAGAAAGCTATATTGCTCAACTGAAAGAGTATACGAACCAGGAATTTGAGGCGGGACGCGTCGAACTTTTGGCGACGGCGAAAGCGAGCAATCAACTGATCGTGATGGCGATGGCTCTTATGCTGATTGCAATGATCGTCGTTTACTTTATTGCGAGCCGCGCGATCGTCAGACCGATCAAGCTCGCGACGAAGGAGCTTCAGGCGATTATCCGTTCCATACAGGAGAACGACGCCGATCTGAGCAGGCGGATTACGATCCGCAGTAAAGACGAGACGTCCGTACTGACTTCCGGCATCAATCAGTTCCTTGAAATACTGGAAGGACTGATCCGCAATATCCGTTCTTCCAGCATTCAGATTTCATCGGAGCAGCAGGGCGTTTATAATCATGTAGAAGTAACGCAGGAGCATGCGGACGATACGTCGAGCACAATGGAACAGTTGGCGGCGGGCATGGAAGAAGTGACGGCGACGGCTTCCGTATTGACGGAGCATGCAAAAGAAGCGAAGGGCTGCGTACAGTCCGTAGCGGACGACGTCAACGAAGGCTTCCAGTTCGCGGGCGAGATGAAGGAACGAGCGGATCACTTAAAGAAGCAGGCTGTTGCAAGCAAGCAGTCGACGGAAGACGTTATGAAAGAGATCGACAAGGCGCTTTTGCAGTCGCTTGAGGACAGCCGACAGATTAAAAATATTACCAATCTGACGGACGAGATCCTTGGAATCGCCGCGCAGACGAATCTGCTTGCGCTTAACGCGTCGATCGAAGCGGCGAGAGCGGGCGAGGCCGGAAGAGGCTTTGCAGTTGTAGCCGATGAAATCAGACAGCTCGCGGATAACAGCAAGGAGACGGCGAATAATATCCAGAAGATTTCGCAGGGCGTTGTCAAGGGCGTTTCCGCGCTTTCGGACAATGCGTCCAAGCTGCTGCAGTTCGTGAACGAGCAGGTTATGGCGGATTACGACGAACTGGAAAATACCGGCGCGCAGTATTTTAAGGACGCGACAAAGGTTGCTGACATTATGAATAAGATTTCCGACGGCACACAGCAGATCAATGAGACGATGCAGGAAGTAGTGACTTCAAATGAAGGCATTTCCGATACGGTAGAGCAAAATGCGATCGGAATTGGAAATGTTGCGCAGAATACGACAGAGCTGGCGGCGAATATGAAAGAGATCATCAAAGCGCTCAGCCAGGTACAGGAGGTCGTTGATGATCTGACAAGTCAGGCGGAGATGTTCCATATCAGCGAAGTCGCAGAAAGTTAAGGGATATGAAAGATCAGAGAGTGATTTTGATTGTTTCGGCTGCTGAAGAAAATATGGCGGCTGTCAAAAAAATATGGGAAGACGAACCGGAATATAAGCTTTTGCAGGCGTCGAGCCAGGTAAAGGCGAAAGCGGCGCTTGCAATGAATAACGACGTTGATCTGATCTTCCTTGACTCTACCGGGATGGAAGAGGACGGAATTGCATTTTTGAAGAGCACCAAGAAAAAGGGCGAGTATGCGCATATTCCGATCATAGTCGGCGCGCAGTCAGGCAGTAATGAGTGGATCGAAAAGGCGCTGGCGGAAGGCGCGGAGGATTTTGTCCTGCGTCCATACAATATGGGGCTGATTCGGAAAAGAGTCAGCAGCGCGATCAATCGGAATCTGCATGACCGCGATCCGCTGACCAATCTTTATACGGCTACCGTTTTTTATAATCAGACGAAGCGGCTGCTTTTAAAAAATCCGGATATTACATATACGATGCTTTACTTCAATGTCAAAGGCTTTACGCTTGTCAACGATTTTTACGGCGGCGAAGTAGGCGACAGCATTTTAAAAGAGCTTGCGGAGATGCTGCGGGAAGACGTTGGAAAAAGAGGAACTTACGGAAGAATTATTGCGGACAATTTTGTCTGCTGCATTCCGAGCGTGAACGGCGATGAAGAAGTTTTTTTGTATCATCATATCGAAGACCGGCTGAAAACGCTGCGTCAAAAATATCATTTTAATCTGGAATGCGGTATTTACAGGATCGAAGACCGCCGGATGCCGGTGGCGAAGATGTGCGACAGGGCAAAGTTTGCCTTGATGGATATTAAAGGAAGCACAGGAAAACGGTACGCTTATTATAATACCAAAACGGCGGAAACTTACCGCGACGAGCAGCGTATGATCGCCGATATGGAATGGAGTCTGAAGGAAGGGCAGTTCTTTGTTATGCTGCAGCCGATCTATGACGCAGTGACGGAGCGGCCGGTCGGTGCGGAGGCGCTTGTACGTTGGAAGCACCCGGAGCTTGGCGTTGTCAGACCTGATATTTTTATTCCGCTGTTTGAAAAAAACGGTTTTATCCGGCAGCTTGACTGGTATGTATGGGAAGAGGTATGTAAGCTTTTGGCACGGCTGCTTGGAAAAGGAAGTACGATCTGTCCGATTTCCGTCAACGTTTCCAGAATTGACCTGTATCATCCGGGTGTAGAGTCTGTTTTGGAGTGCCTGATGGAAAAATATCATTTGCCGAAAAGCCTTCTGAAGCTTGAGATTACAGAGACTGCTTACACGGAAAAGCCGCAGGAGATCATAAGACTCGTTTCTAAACTGCGTGAACGTGGCTTTGAATTGTTGATGGACGATTTTGGCAGCGGATATTCTTCCTTAAATATGCTGAAAGAAATGCCGATCGATACGCTGAAGATCGATATGAAATTTATGGAAGAGCTTTCGACTTCCCAGAGAGCCGGGAACATCCTGATCAGTATTGTACGTATGGCAAAGCTCCTCAATATGAGTACGGTTGCAGAAGGGGTAGAGACGCGGGAACAGCTTGAATTTTTGAGAAACGTAGGATGCGACAGGATTCAGGGATATTATTTTTCCAAACCGCTTACGCTCGATGAGTACGAGGCGTTGATGGAAGAGGAAGGACGCCGTGAGAACAGCGGCGTGATCCATAAGAAAGGCGTTCTTGTTATTGATGATGTACGGATGCTGCGCAAATCTATGATGGGAGCGCTCGGGGACTCTTATTGTTATTTTGAAGCCGCAAACGGAAAAGAAGCGCTGCAGGTTTTGCAGGAACATGCAGGCGCGATCAGTATCGTCATTACAGATATTATGATGCCGGAAATGGACGGCTTCGAATTGATCGAAGCCATGAAAAAGAATTCCGTATTTTCCCATATTCCGATCATAGTCATTACGGCAAGCGAGGAGCGGGAGAGCGAGATTAAGGCGCTCAAGCTCGGCGCGATGGATGTGATCACAAAGCCGTATGATCCTGTCATCGTAAGTCAGCGTGTCAAAAACGTGATGCAGCTTTCCGAGACGGAATGGCTGCAAATGGAAATGAGCCTGATGGACAGGGAAAGAAGAGAGGCTATGCTGAGCAACAGGCATCAGGAAAAATAGAAATTTGTATCTCATATTTTAGGATATGATTTTGCGATGCGTTCGCGAATCTCTCCCATGCGGATGTCAAGCGCAGAACTGATATTGGCGCAGTCGATCAGTTCTGCCGCAAGGAGATTCGCTTCCGCAGCGGGAATATTTTTCTTATAACGCAGTTTGTGTTCCAAACTTGCCCAAAAGTCCATTGCAATCGTGCGAAGCTGTACTTCTACTGCCATCATTTTCTTTTCATTTTGGAGAAAAATGGGTACTTCGACAATGAGATGAAGACTGCGGTAGCCGCTTGGTTTTGGATTCTGGATATAGTCTTTCCGTTCAAGCAGCGTAATGTCATCCTGCTTCAGCAGGCAGTCGGCAAGCAGATAGATATCGGACAGAAACGAGCATACGACGCGGACTCCGGCGATATCGTGTATATTTTTCTGGATCGAAGCGAGCGTCAGCGGAATGTTTTTATTCCGCACTTTTTTGATGATACTGTCCATTGATTTGATACGGGATTTGATCGTTTCGATTGGATTCCTGTCATACTGTAAAGAAAATTGTTCGTTCAGAACATTGAATTTTGTTTCGATTTCCATAATGGCGCAGCGATAATTTGACATCATGGTATCGAGCGGCAGTTTGTTCTCCTGCAAGTAATCTAAAAACTCGTCCGACATAAGACTTTTGCGAATGAGCTGGTCGCGTGTCTCTTCAATAATTCCCATTGTGATCCTCCGTTTCTTTCAGCGCCGATGCAAGGAAAGTGCCCAGAGCTGCTTTTTGTATAAAAGTTGTCAAATATGTCATAATATCTGATTCAGATGACTTGTTTATTTTAGCATAATTATGCCGCGTCGTAATAAACGTAGAGAAGATTTAAGAAAAATTTTAAATTATTGTCCTGCTTTGTAAGGGGAAACGTTGGTATAATCTCTCACTTTTTACAGATAATACTTTTGCAGTTAATTATGTAAGAAGGAGAAAACAGATATGAAGGCAACAGGAATTGTTCGCAGAATAGATGATCTGGGACGTATTGTCATACCAAAAGAAATACGCAGGACACTGCGTATCCGGGAGAGCGACCCACTGGAAATTTTTACAGACAGGGAAGGCGAGATCATTCTGAAAAAATATTCTCCGATCGGAGAGATGAATACGTTTGCAAAGCAGTATGCGGAAAGCCTTTCGCAGGTTTCGGGGCATGTAGCAATTATTGCTGACAGGGATCAGTTTATTGCCGCTTCGGGAGGGTATAAAAATGCGATTGGAAAATCGATCAGCAGGGAGCTTGAAGAAAAGCTTGATAAAAGGGAATCCTTTTTGGCATCGCGGGGAGAGCGGAGTTTTATACAGCTTTTTGAGGAAAACAGCGGAGAATACATGCATGAAGCGGTAGGCGTTATTATTTGCGAGGGCGATGTGATCGGGGCTGTTATTTTGCTGAATGACGATGTAAAAAGTAAAATGGGAGAAGTGGAAAAGAAGCTGATTTTGTCGGCGGCCGCATTTCTTGGAAGGCAGATGCAGGGGTAAAAAGCGCGGCAGGCGGATGCAGGAATTATGTGCATGACGATGGAAAGAGAAAACAATAAAGGGCGCTGTACCGGAAAGAAAGACCGGATTAGCGCCCTTTTTATATGCTGCCATTAAGGAAATGCCAACTTGTTTCCAACGCTATTGGCTCATCTTGTCAAGCAGATTGATTTTCATGTCATAGAGCTTTTTAGAGAGATCGACATATACGTTGTGCGGGTTGACGAGACGCCTTGTCTCGTCCCAGAGCGTATTTAGTTCCTTCTGGCAATACTCGCGGATATCCATTGTTTCGGGAGATTCGTAAATGCAGACGCCGTCTTTAAAGACGGGAATCATAATTTCACGCAGCGTATAAGTGCCAGGCTCCAGCTTCGTCTTTTTCCACGGAGCGTTCGGATCGAATAAAAGAAGCGGTTCGTCCTCAGAATACGTTTCGTCTACAAGACAGATCAGATCGGCTTTGATTTTGCCGGAATCCTTTTCGTAAACACGGTAAACTGTTTTGTTGCCCGGATTGGTAATTTTTTCGGTGTTTTCGGAAAGCTTGATCTTTGGAATAAAAGTACCGTCCTTGTCCATAATGGCGGCAAGTTTATAAACGCCGCCGAAAGAAGGACAGTCTTTGGAAGTGATCAGGTTTGTCCCGACGCCCCACGAAGTAATGGCGGCGCCCTGTGTTTTTAAGCTGTCAATCAAAAATTCGTCAAGATCGTTGGAGGCGGAGATAACAGCGTCTGGGAAGCCTGCTGCGTCCAGCATTTTTCTAGCTTTTTTGGAAAGGTAAGCAAGATCTCCGCTGTCGAGACGGATTCCATAATAGGTAAGCGGTACTCCGGCTTCGCGCATCTCGCGGAATACGCGGATCGCGTTCGGAACGCCGGATTTGAGCGTATCGTAAGTATCTACGAGCAGAATGCAGGCGGACGGATACATGTCCGCATAGGTTTTGAACGCGGTATATTCGTCGGGGAAGCTCATGATCCAGCTATGGGCGTGCGTGCCCTTGACCGGAATGTTGAAAAGCTGTCCGGCGAGGACGTTGCTTGTACCGGTACATCCGCCGATCACCGCGGCTCTTGCGCCGTAAATACCGGCGTCCGGTCCTTGCGCGCGGCGAAGCCCGAATTCCATAATGCCATCGCCCTTTGCCGCATAGCAGACGCGCGACGCTTTGGTAGCGATCAGGCATTGATGATTGAGAATCGTCAGGATTGCCGTTTCCACAAGCTGCGCCTGCATGATCGGCGCGATCACTTTGATCAGCGGCTCTCGCGGGAAGATGACGGTTCCCTCTGGAATCGCGTAAATATCGCCTGTAAAACGAAAGGTTTCCAGATAATCGAGGAAATCCTTCTCGAAAATTTTAAGCCCCGCAAGATATTCAATATCCTGCTTGGAAAAATGTAGATTTTTGATATAGTTGACGACCTGCTCGAGTCCGGCGCAGATCGCATATCCGCTGTCTAACGGATTGTTGCGGTAAAATACATCAAAAATAACGGTTTCGTTCTGATCCTTGTGTCTGAAATAGCCCTGCATCATTGTCAGTTCGTAAAGATCTGTCATAAGAGTCAGGTTTTGTCTGTCCATAGTTTCCTCCATTCCGAAGTCTGTAAACGCTTCGCGTCCTGCATCTGGGTGTGTTGTGCCTGTGCACAAAATGATAATATAAATACTTATTCTTTATAATAGAAGAAGATCGGGAAGAAATCAATGGGCTTGCCGGATAATAATTTTGTTTTTCGGGGAAAACAAGGACTTCCCTGCCTTGCAGTATGGTTTGGACCGTTTTGTGACGTCTATGCGGTCGGGTCATACAAAAGTTTCGGAGGAAGCGGAATATTTTTGATAATATTTTATAGCCGTTGCCGCATCTAATTGGAAGAGCGTCTGAAGTTTGGTCAGAATCTTTTCCTGCGGAACGTTTTCTTCCAGTTTATCAAGAATAAATGCGCGGATGCCGAATTCAAGACCTTCCGATTTCCCTTTTTCAATTCCCATATCGTAGATTGTCATGCGGATATCCTCCCATTCTTCGGATGCTTTGACTTCCGTTAGCTGCTTGTACCGGGTCCGCTTGCCGAGAAAATCTTTTTCGCTGTGATTTTCCATTTCCATATTGAATTGCCGTTTATCTTCTGAAACTGCCCATGCGTCTAAACGGATTGCGCGCTTTCCCGACTTATTTAATACGACTTGTTCTACTTTCACTTCCCGAATTTGTATGTCGGGTTCTTCCAGAATAATACTGAGTACGTTTTGGTAAGCCTTTTTGTTTTTCATAACAGACAGAAAAAGAATAAAATCGCAGAGGTTAACTGATTCGGGGGATGATGAGAGATTTTTGGTCATAGAAAATCCTTTCAGAAATCGTTCATAAAGTATCTGGTGACAAGGCGGATGCGCAGAGCGCAGAAAATATCGATAAAACTATGATAATTGATGTGATGCTCATATAATAGCATGCAAAAGAAAGCCGGTCAATGAAAAGTTTCCTAAGTTTCTGCAAATTTCAGTTTTAAAATGAATATGTCTTCCCGAAATACCAATTTATCACTTTTTTGAAAAATATAGAATGGCAGCTTGCGAATAGAAGTATTTTAGTAATCCCCAACAGAATCGGACTTTGGGACAAAATGTCCCGAACTTGTGAACACACTCACAAAAAAGCAGATAAATTTTTCTCTCAAAATTGAAATGAGCGGGAAGCCACTTTAGGGCTTTTCCGCCTTTGCTATTTCTCCGATAAAATCCACATTTAGCAAAAATCTATACTATACGATGAGGCGATACACTCGAATGTTTCATCTCTAAAATAAAATAAATAGTGTTGCAAATTATCATGTGGTGTACATATTTGGATAGGATTAGGAAAATTTTGTTGCCAATCTGAATTGTGTATCAAATAAAATTCTCCCCATTTCACACCATATTTCTTGTATCTGGATTGATTGTAAATATAAAAACCCTCATCATTTGGTGCACCAATTCTATACTGATAGCAGTTGTGAAATATTATCTTCGCTTTGCTTTTTTCTGTAAAACCTGCATATGAAAAATAGTTAAGAAAAAACGCAATAACAACATTAGACTCATTAACAGATATATGTAATTCGGGAGCATTAGGTTCTGCATTCCACCCAATATTTAATTGCTCAAAACGTATTTGCTTGTTCATGCACTTTTCCCTACCAATACTGGTTTTATTTGTTCTCTTACTTTCTCCTTTGGTGTGGGTTCGGATTTTTCAGCAAGTCTGACTTCTCTGAAATCCTTTTCAGCCATTTTTTTCTTCCTCGTACAGCTTCTTAAAGTTCAGCCGCAATCGCTTACAGATAAACGCTAAAGATGCTTGCTCCGGGTCGTTGTTCGGGCTGGCGGCTTCGTCAATGGTCTGCACCTGCTTCACCACCACGCCGTTCACATAGATTTCAAGGTCAGTCATGAGCCGGGGAAAATCCGGGTGCGCCGCCAGTTCATACAAGAGGGAATTGTCCACCCGTTCGCTTTTCAGCGGTTCAATCATATCGTCACTCAAACGCAGGTCTTTTAAACGTTCCTGTATAGACAACTCAATATGTTATCTTTCCTTTATCTTTAATCAAATTTTATTTCCTCACCACAATCAAAAACTTTAGCATTAAAAAACTGGGCTATCTCAATCAGTTTCCCTTGAATCTCATATGATAAACCGGTACAGCCAATCTTTCCGTTTTCATAATAAATCTCGTAGTCATTTTTATAGATAACTCTACCAGGAATTTCAAAATACATTGGCGTACGGGTTAAGGGATTTATCCCCTTTCCTTGTTCTGATAATGACAATTCTTTGTCTGATTGCACATATTTTTTCCATTCCTCTAAAGTTATCACTTTCCCTATTCGTTCAACATATATGTCCATACAATCTTCTCCTTTTTCTTATTCTACCACAATTCCGAGAGCGTGGAGATAATGAGTTTTTTGAGCAAATTTCCGGCTTTATGGATATACGGGGCGGGCGGTCATTCAGGTGTAGACTTATCTTATTCGTATTAAATACGGACATAGCCCGTAGACGGTCCTGCTCCCACTTTTGCTATATATCCGCTCTTAACCAGTTCTGTTAAAGTTCTTTCCACCGTCACTTTGCTTATATCTGGACAAAGTTCCATAAGTTCTTTTTTTGTGATTTTCCCCACTTTTTGGTCTATCATAGCCTTTATCCGGTCTGGTTTTGATAAAGCTCTGTTTTTCAAATGCTCCACACGGTTTTCAAATTCGTTGTACGCCTTTAAAATAATTCCGAGATAATATTTTACTAAAGGCGCATAATTATTTTCATTCTCATGCCAGCCAGCGGAGCTTGCCTGCAATGCTTCATGATAAGTTTCTTTTGTCTTTTCTATCAGCATTTCCATACTCACATATTTGCCGACAATGTAACCCGCTTTATAAAACAGCAATAACGTAAGCAATCGGCTCATGCGTCCGTTTCCATCGTTGAAAGGATGAATACAAAGAAAGTCTAATATAAACATGGGAATCAATACCAGCTTATCCATATGATCTGCTTCCCATGCTTCCAGAAACCTGCTGCACAGCTCGTCCATAGCTTCTGCGGTTTGAAATGCCGGAACCGGTATGAATCTTGCCTTTTGATTGCCTTCTGCGTCAATTTCAGCGATCACATTATCCGAATTTTTATAACTTCCTCCGACAGTTCCCTGCGAATAGGAATACAAATCACGATGAAGCTGTAGGATGATGTTCGGTCTTGGAACGATATATTCGTAATTTTCATGAATAACAGCCAAAACATCTCTATATCCGGCGATTTCCTGCTCTGAACGGTTATAAGGTTCTGATTTTTGACTTACCAGTTCTTCCAACCGCTTATCGCTTGTAAAAATGCCTTCAATTCGATTGGATGCCCCCGTACTTTGTATCAGTGCAACTTCAAGCAGTGTTTTCAATTCGTCAATATTCGCTTCAAGAAATAGTTCCTGTTTTCCTTTGTGTTCATGGATACTGGCAATCATTTGAACAATTTCTGGTGTAAGAAGCGTTTCTGGCTGCTTTATATAATCAAATCTTCGCATAAGAATCTCCTTCATTTTCGCTTTATCTCCATCATTTTAGCATGAAATGATGGAGATTCCAATAAATATAATGAAGATAAACTCCCCCGAAAAATAAAATTTTAAATTCCACCGTCCGCTTGGGCATGCGGAATTTAAAATTTCCTTTTTCATTGCAGATTATTTTCCCCTCGCCCTCTTGACATTCCGCAAAATCCGGTTTTATAATACTACACAAGAGAAAAACGATGACGAAGACAGTAGATTTTTTCCAAACGTTGCAGAGAGCCGGAGAGGGTGCGATTCCGGTACCAGTAGGAAATGATTGAACATCACTTCTGAGTTTCAGCATTGAAATTGCGACGCGCCTTTGAATAACCGGCGCAGGCAAAAATAAATGCTGACGGTGTTCCTCCGTTATGGGAAGCCATATGAACCGGATCGGCTGTATTCTATTATTTTATATAGAAGAAACGGGAGTATGCGTAACAGGTGGTAGCATGGAACTTTGGGATCCTTGCCCTTTTACGGGTAAGGGTCTTTTTTATTTCATAGGAAATTACTCCATTTTGTTTTGTATGAAAGTTGTGTTCCTATGAAATAAAAAAAGCCCTCCGGGCAGGATCGCACTGCGGCGGAGAAGAAAATGTCGCTGATGCGACCCGCCGCAGGCGGAGAATCCTGCGTGGCAGGATTCTTTTTTGTTGATGGGAGGCTGCCTAAATGGTATAATATGACATAAGAAGGTGAAGCTGGGAGGGATTACATTGAAGATCAAAAAAATGGGTACGAAGCTGCTTTTGGGGATTCTGCCTCCGGTCGTGATCGGGATGATCGCGCTGGCGCTGATCAGCGAACAGAGCGCGCAGGCGATCATTACGGAACAGATGCAGGGGAGAATGGTGTCCGAACTGAACGCGCAGAGCTCGATCATTTCAAACGAGATGGCTGTGATTTCCAATACGACGCAGAATCTGTCGGGTTCGGTATCCAATTCTTATAAAGGGAGCACGCCTTATATTCTGGAATCCACGCTGAGGCAGGTCGTGGAAGAGAACGAATCGATTCTTGGCTGCGGTATCTGGTTTGAACCGAATGTTTACAAATCGGCGGAGACCTATTACGGACCTTACGTTTACAGGGACGGTCCCACCGGAGCGAACTTAAGCCTTACATACGACTACAGCAATGCGGATTACGATTACTTCAATCAGGAATATTATCTGATGTCAAAAGAAGTGAAGGAGCCGGTCTTTACGGAGCCTTATTATGACGAGGCGAAGGCGAAGGTCGTCATTACGTGTACGGCGCCGATGTACAATACGGTCGGCAATTATATCGGCTGCGTGACGATCGATACGGAGCTGTCGACGATCCAGACGATCATTAACGAAGTTAAGGTAGGAGAGAACGGAGACGCGATGCTCATTATCGGCGACTGCGGTTCTTATCTGAGCTGTCCGGATCTTTCCAAGGTGGAAGGCGGCATGAGCATTCTGGACGAAGAAAACGAGTCGCTGCGGCAGGCGGGACAGACGATCATGGAAACGGAGAGCGGCGAGACCGCTTATTCCGAGTCGGGCGAAACCTACAGGCTTTATTATGAGACGATACCGGGCGTCGACTGGCGGATCATTATCCGCATACCGGAGTCGGATATGCGTGCGCCGATCGATCAGCTTCTTCATCTTCTTACCGCCGTATGCATCGCCGCGATCGCGGTTTCGGTTCTGGTGATCATTATTCAGGTAAGAAATATTTCCAAGGGACTGAAGAAGGTGCATCGCTTTGCGGAGACGCTGGCGGAAGGAGATTTTACCGTACCGCCGATGCCGATCAAAAGAGCGGACGAGCTCGGGCGGATGGGACGCTCCCTAAACGCGATGTATGAAAGCAACAAGGATGTGCTCATGCATATTTCCGAGCATGCCGGAAACATCAATGCTTCCAGCGTCAGCCTGAATGAAGCGGCGGACGAGCTTGGCGGACAGTTTGAAGAGATTGCGGATCTGATGAACGGCGTCAACGAAGCGATGATGTCGGTAAGCGCTTCCACGCAGGAAGTCAACGCCTCCGCAGAGGAGGTATCTTCTTCTGTCAATGTACTTGCGGGCGAAACGGAGAAGAGCCTTGCTATGGCGCAGGAAATCAAAAAGCGCGCTGCGGATATCGAAGCGGACAGCAAGGCGTCCTATGACCATGCGACTGCGCTTTCCGCTGCATATGAAGAAAACCTGAAAAAGAGCATTGAAAACGCAAAAGTCGTGGAATCGATCGGCAAGCTGGCGGAGGTGATTTCCGATATTGCGGGGCAGATCAATCTGCTTTCCCTGAATGCGTCGATCGAAGCGGCGAGAGCCGGAGAAGCGGGGAGAGGATTTGCGGTCGTGGCGACGGAGATCGGCAAGATGGCGGGCGATACGTCGAACGCGGTCGGCGAGATCCAGAAAACGGTGGAAGAGGTAAAGAGCGCCTTTGATCTGCTGACGGCGGATTCCGGGTCGCTGATTACATTTCTGAAAGAAACGGTAACGCCGGATTATGATAAATTTGTCGGCGTGGCAAAGCAGTACGGCGCCGACGCGGTTTCCATTCAGGAAAATTCTTCCCATATTTCCAATATGGCGGGCAATATTGAGCAGATCATGGGAGAGGTTGCGGGCGCGGTGCAAAACATTGCGGAATCCACGCAGGAGACGGCAGACAGCAGCAGCCGGATCATGGAGACGGTAAGCCGGGTATCTGCAGTCGTAGAGCAGGTATCAAAAATGTCCGCGCAGCAGGAAGAGATTGCCGGCAGCTTAAACGAAGTCGTAGGAAAATTCAAACTGGATTGATGAAATTGCACTTTTCTCCTTCCCTTTTGTGTGTTACAATAGGGAAGGAGTTTGTTTACTTATGTCGGATGCTATGCGTAATAATAGAAAAAAGAGGATACGGTTTCTGAAAAGACTGATACTTTCCGTCCTTGCGGCGGCGATTTTGCTGCCGACAGCGGTCAGCATCGTTCTGGGCGTCCGGGTTCATTTCCTGAGGCGCGAGCTTTCACAGATGCAGAAAGCGCTGGAAGCGCAGGAGGCGGCTATGACGGCGCAGACGGCAGGAGATGCGGCGCAGACGCCGGATATAGAAGCGCAGGGGGAATTGACGGAAGAGGACAGCATCAGGACGTGGGAGTCGGAAGCAAAGCCTGCCGCAGGAACGTATTCCGGTCTTCATAAGGTGTATCTGACATTTGACGACGGACCGAGCATTTATACGGATGAGATTCTGGATATTTTGAAGGAGTATGACGTGAAGGCGACCTTTTTTGTCGTTGGAAAGGACAAGGCGGCATACGAGGGAGCTTACCGCAGGATTCTGGAAGAGGGACATACGCTCGGTATGCATTCTTACAGTCATGCATATCAGGAAATATACAGCTCAAAGGAAGCGTTCATCCGGGATGTGAACGAGCTTTCGGATTATCTGCACGAGGTGACGGGCAAGTATCCGGATATTTATCGTTTTCCGGGCGGCAGCAGCAATCGTGTCAGCACGGTCGATATAGAAGAATTAAAGGAGTATTTGACCGAGATCGGCGTCACATGGTATGATTGGAACGTTTCAAGCGGCGACGCGACCGGACACCTCAGCAAAGAGAAGATTATACAGAATTGTACGACCGGACTGGAAAATTACGGAGAAGCCGTTATTCTGCTCCATGATGCGGCGGATAAGAAGTCGACGGTAGAGGCGCTGCCGGAAATGATTGAAACGATACTTGAAATGGAAGATACGGTAATTGTGCCGATTACGGCGGACACGATTCCGATACAGCACAAAGCTGCAAATTCATAACAGGATACAAAGGAATGGAGGATATAAAAATGGGCTTTTTTTCAGATTTAAAGGAAGATCTGTCGCAGGCAGTCAATGAACTGATTCCTGAGGAAGCGGAAATGAAGGAAATGGAAAACGCGCAGGAGACATTGCAGGAGCCTTCTCCTGTCAGTTCGGATGTGCCTGAGGAAGCGCCGGATGGCGATAGCTCAGACAGCGATATGTCGGATACGTTAGAATCGCTTTTGGAGCAGATCGACAAGCAGGAGCAGGCGCAGCCGGCGGAGCCGAAGACGCCGTCGATGTCTATGAGCGCTTCGTTTGGCAGCAGAAGCGTCAGCGACGAAGTGGCGGTCGTAACGGCGGGCATGAAGGTCAAGGGCGATATGACTTCCGACGGTTCTCTTGAAGTGATCGGTACGATCGAAGGAAATATTGACATTATGGGCAAACTGAATATAACGGGAACCGTAACCGGTAATTCCAAAGCAACGGAGATTTATGCGGAAAATGCAAAGATCACCGGCGAAGTGCGCAGCGACGGCAGCGTCAAGATCGGACAAAGCTCCGTTATCATCGGAAACATTTTTGCAAACAGCGCGGTCATCGCAGGCGCGGTTAAAGGAGATATTGATGTGCACGGACCGGTCATTCTTGATACGTCGGCAATCGTGATGGGCAATATCAAATCCAAGTCCGTTCAGATCAACAACGGCGCGGTCATCGAAGGTATGTGCTCTCAGTGCTATGCGGACGTTAATCCGACATCCTTCTTTGAAGAATTCAAAAAGAGAAAATAATCATATCAAACAGGTGGATGGTCATGAAAAGAATCTTATTGAAGCTCAGCGGAGAAGCGCTGGCAGGAGAGAAAAAAACGGGCTTTGACGAGCCTACCGTCAAAAAGGTCGCCATGCAGGTAAAACAGCTGACCTGCGACGGCATCGAGGTTGGTATTGTGATCGGCGGCGGCAATTTCTGGCGGGGACGTTCGAGCGAGAATATCGATAGGACAAAGGCGGACCAGATCGGGATGCTGGCGACTGTCATGAATTGTATTTACGTATCGGAGATTTTCCGCAGCGTGGGGATGATGACAAATATTCTGACGCCGTTTGAGTGCGGTTCCTTTACGAAGCTTTTTTCAAAAGACCGTGCGAATAAATATTTTGCGCACGGCATGGTCGTGTTTTTTGCGGGAGGCACGGGACATCCTTATTTTTCGACCGATACGGGCGTAGTGCTGCGCGCGGTTGAAGTAGAAGCCGATGTGATCCTTCTGGCAAAAGCGGTCGACGGCGTATATGACGACGATCCGCGGACCAATCCGGAGGCAAAGAAATACGCTGAGGTGAGCATTGACGAGGTGATCGCCAAAAACTTACAGGTTGTAGATATGACGGCGTCCATTTTGGCAAGAGACAACAAAATGCCGATGTGGGTATTCGGCTTAAATGAAGAAAACAGCATTGTCAATACTGTGAAAGGAAAATTTAACGGAACGAAGGTGACCGTATAACAGGAGGAAAGGTTATGGATGAGAGAGTAAAACAGTTTGAAGGTAAAATGCAGAAAGCATACGATTTCTTATTGTCGGATTTTGCGACGATCCGCGCAGGACGCGCCAACCCGCATGTGCTTGACAAGATCAAGGTAGACTATTACGGAACGCCGACGCCGATTCAGCAGGTCGGAAACATTTCCGTTCCCGAACCGCGTATGATTCAGATCGCTCCGTGGGAAAAGAGTCTGCTGAAGGCGATCGAGAAAGCGATTCAGACGTCGGACATCGGGATCAATCCTTCCAACGACGGCTCGGTGATCCGTCTCATCTTCCCGGAGCTGACTGAGGAACGCAGAAAAGATCTCGTAAAAGAGGTTAAGAAAAAAGGCGAGGACGGCAAGGTTGCAGTCCGCAATATCCGCCGCGACGGCAACGATTCCTTTAAGAAGCTTGCAAAAACGGACGTTTCCGAGGACGAGATCAAGCAGCTTGAAGAGGAATTGCAGAAAATTACGGACAAGTTTATCAAAGAGATTGACAAGGCGGTTGAAGAGAAGTCGAAGGATATTCTTACCGTATAGAAAACAAACGATTACGAAAGACTAAGGGGCAGGCAAACGTATGTTGTCTTCCCCTTTCTGTTAAAAGAGGGAAATGACATGAAGATACCGAATCATGTAGCGATTATACTGGATGGAAACGGGCGCTGGGCAAAGAGCAAAGGTATGCCGCGAAATTACGGTCATGTGCAGGGAGCCAAGCAGGTCGAGATAATCTGCGAAAAGGCTTACAAGATGGGCATTCAGTATCTGACGGTTTATGCTTTTTCGACGGAGAATTGGAGCAGACCGCAGGATGAAGTGGACGCGCTGATGAAGCTGCTGCGTAATTACATGAAGACCTGCTTAAAAACAGCGGAAAAAAACCGGATGTGCGTCCGTGTGATCGGAGATAAGACAAGACTGGACGAGGATATAAAAAACCGGATCGCGGAGCTTGAAGAGGCGACGAAAGCAAACGATGGACTGCATTTTCAGATTGCGATTAATTACGGCGGCAGAGATGAGATCAGAAGGGCGGTGCGGCAGATCGCGCAGGAAGTAAAGGACGGCGCTCTTTTGCCGGAGGAGATTTCGCAGGATACGATCGCGGAACATCTTGATACCTGCGGCATACCGGAACCTGACCTGCTCATCCGCACGTGCGGGGAGCAGCGGATTTCCAATTTCCTGCTCTGGCAGCTTGCTTATACGGAATTTTATTTTACGCAGGCCGCATGGCCGGATTTTGACGAAGCGGAATTGAACAAAGCCATAGAAGCATACAATACTAGAGATCGGCGTTATGGCGGCGTAAAGGAGGCTTAATATGGGAAAGCGGATCGTAAGCGGTGCTGTCGTAGCGGTATTTGCGGCGGCGGCAATTCTGATTGGAGGAACTTTCCTTGCGGCGGTTCTTCTGATCGTATCCTGTGTCGCCTACCGGGAGCTGTGCAGGGCGACCGGCGTCCATAGCGGCGGGAGGATAGACGCTCTTGAACTGATCGGATATATGGGGACTGTTCTTTATTACCTGTTGATCTGGCAGGGAATCGGAGAAAACGGCATGATGCCGGAATCGGAACGGCTTTTATTTATTCTGATGCTGTTTGTCGGGATACTGATGCTGCTGATGGCGGCGTATGTGCTTTTGTTTCCAAAATACCGCTGTGAACAGGTGATGGCGGCTTTTTTCTGTATGATTTATGCTCCGGTTATGCTTTCGTTCATTTATCTGACGGAAAGCATGTGCTATGGCACTTATATTGTGTGGATGATATTCATTAGCTCATGGGTATGCGATACATGCGCATATTTTACGGGGATGGCGTTTGGCAGACATAAGATGGCGCCTGTGCTCAGCCCGAAAAAAACGATTGAGGGAGCGGCCGGAGGCATTGCCGGTTCTATGATCGCAGGCGCGTTGTTTTCTTTTCTGCTGGTAGAGCGGGTCATTCCCGATCAGAAGGTGACGTGGGCGTTTGCGGTGATCGGCGGCATCGGGGCGGTTATTTCCCAGATCGGCGATCTGGCGGCTTCCGCGATCAAACGTAATCATGAGATCAAGGATTACGGCACGTGCATTCCGGGACACGGCGGCATTATGGACCGTTTTGACAGCGTGATCTTTACGGCGCCGATCATTTACTTTATGGCGCGGCTGCTGATAGGGATGTAAGCCTTGTCTTGGAAAAACGCTTCGGAACACAAAGCCGTTAAAGCGGCAGAATGAGAGGAACAAATGAAAAAAATAGGAATTTTAGGTTCTACCGGCTCGATTGGCACGCAGACGCTGGAGATCGTAAGAAATTATAAAGAAGATATTGAAGTGACGGCGCTTGCGGCGGGCAGCAGCGCAGCGGCGCTGGAAGCACAGATCAGAGAATTTCATCCGAAGACGGCTGTGCTGTTTGACGAGGCTGCCGCAAAGGACTTGCGGGAGCGCGTAAAGGATATGGACGTTACGGTGCTTGCGGGAATGGAAGGGCTTCTGGAGATCGCTTCTATGGATGCGGTGGATGCGCTTGTGACGGCGGTCGTCGGTATGATCGGCGTCAGACCGACCTTGGCGGCGATTGAGCATGGAAAGGATATTCTGCTTGCCAATAAGGAGACGCTTGTTACGGCGGGGCATCTGCTCATGCCGCTTGCAAAAGAAAAGGGCGTCGCGATCCTGCCGGTAGACAGCGAGCACAGCGCGATTTTTCAATCGCTGAACGGGGAAAAAAGGAGCCAGATCAAAAAGATACTGCTGACGGCGTCGGGCGGGCCGTTCCGTGGAAAAAAGCGGGAGGAGCTTTCGGGCATGCGGGCGGAGGATGCGCTGAAGCATCCGAACTGGTCGATGGGAAGAAAGATTACGATCGATTCGGCGACGCTTGTCAATAAAGGACTGGAAGTAATGGAAGCAAAATGGCTGTTTGACGTGAATCTGGATCAGATTCAGGTCGTTGTGCAGCCGCAGAGCATCATTCATTCGATGGTGGAATATGTGGACGGCGGCGTGATCGCGCAGCTCGGTCTGCCCGATATGAAGCTGCCGATCCAGTACGCGCTGTTTTATCCCGACAGAAGACCGATGCCGGGACCGTCGCTTGATTTTTATGAGCTGCAGAAGATCACGTTTGAAAAGCCGGATACGGAGACGTTCCGCGGACTTGCGCTCGCGTTTGACGCGATGCGCGCGGGCGGCAGTATGCCGACCGTATACAATGCGGCGAATGAAAAAGCGGTCGGTATGTTCCTTGCGCATCAGATTACGTTTTTACAGATCCCGGAGATTATTGAGATGTGTATGCAGCGTCATACGGTGATCCCGCATCCCGGCGTGGAACAGATACTGGAAACAGAGAGTTGGACTTATGACTTGATTAAGAAGGTGATTTCGTGACGATTATCATTTTTATCCTTATGATTTGTGCGATCGTGATCGCGCATGAACTGGGACATTTCTTTCTGGCGAAAGCAAACGGCATTACGGTGAAGGAATTTTTTGTAGGCATGGGTCCCACGCTCTGCTCGTTTACAAAAGGCGGCACAAAATATTCCCTGAAGCTGTTTCCGGTCGGCGGCGCCTGCGTGTTTGAAGGCGAGGACGGCAGAGAAGAGGAGGGCGAAGACGGAGAATCGCTCCCTTTATCGAAAGGGGCGTTCCCGAACGCAAGCGTATGGGCGAGAATATTGACGGTTGTCGCAGGACCGGTGTTCAATTTTATTCTGGCATATGCGCTGGCGCTTATCATTGTCGGAACGACATATTCCGATAAGCCTGTCGTTCAGGACGTCATTCCGGGATTTCCGGCGCAGGAGGCGGGAATGCAGGCTGGCGATGTCATCACCCGTATGGACGGCGAGCGCGTCTATCTTTCAAGAGAAGTCAATCTGATCACAACGCTGCGTCAGGGAGAGACGATTACCGTAGAATATATGCGGGATGGCGAAAAGCGGCAGGCGGTATTGACGCCGAGGCTGGACGAGGAAAGCGGCAGATATCTGCTCGGCTTCCAAGGCTTTTCGGAATATTTTAAATGCTCTCCGCCGCAGGTGTTCCAGTATAGTTATTATGAAGTCCGCTACGGACTGAAGGCAACGGTCAAGAGTCTTCAAATGATGGTTCAGGGAAAAGCAAAAACGGAAGAAATATCGGGACCGATCGGGATTGCAGTGCTTGTAGGAGATGTGGCGGAGCAGGCGCGGCCTTACGGCGTCTGGGTGATGATCGTGAATCTGCTGAATCTTGCAATGCTTCTTTCGGTCAACCTCGGAGTGCTGAATCTGCTGCCGCTTCCGGCTTTGGACGGAGGCAGGCTTGTGTTCCTGCTGTTTGAGGTCGTGCGCGGAAAGCCGGTTCCTCCGGAAAAGGAAGGTATGGTGCATCTTGTAGGATTCGCCCTGTTATGCGGTCTGATGGTGCTGATTATGTATAACGATATTGTAAAATTGATTCGGTAAAATGGATTTGGCAAAAAAGCCGCCGCGTGATCTGCGCGGCGCGGAAAAGAGGGAACGATGCGGTTGCGCACAGGCGTATACTGGTCGGTCGGAGCGCGGTATGGGAAGAATCAGGACTCTCTTTCGATGCAGCATGTCAGGCTTGCGCGGGGAGAGTGCCTGCTTGCCGTCGTTTGCGACGGCATCGGCAGTCTCAAGGATGCCGAGGAAGCGAGCGGGCTTGCCGCCCGGCTTATGACCGACTGGTTTTATCAGGAAGGTAAGGAACTGATCTGTCAGAACAGTTCCAAAGCAATCATCTTACTTGCCCTGCGGGGGCAAATCTTGCATATTCAGGAAATTCTCAACAAATTCCAGCAATTCAAACAAATACAGACGGGAACGACGATGAGCGCGCTTTTGATCGTGCGGCGGCGTTATTATACCGTTCATATCGGAGACAGCCGCATCTACGAGATTCGCAGATGGAGCCGTTTCAGGCGCGCCTGTCAGATACGCTGTCTGACGCAGGACGATAAAAACGATAAGGGAGAACTGTTGAAATGTCTCGGCGTATCGGGAGAAGACAGCGCGCGTTTTTCATGCGGCAGGATCAAGCGTCAAAGAGGCTTTCTGCTTTGTACGGACGGTTTTTATTATGCCGGTGAAAAACGCATCGGCAGGGTGCTCGGCCCGCTGCTGCCTAGAGGGCGCAGACGGGGCGGAATCCGGCTTTTTCGCGCTTTGCGCGGGTGCGGAAAGGAGATGAGAAAAACGGCAGATATCGACAGGCGTCTTGAACTGCTTGGGATGCAGGCTCGGCTGGAAGGAAGCAGAGACAATATGACGGCGGTTTTTGTATGCGCGGACTGAGACGCCGGATGAAAAACCGCAGGATTGAAGGAAGAAAACGGAAGGAAAAAACGGAAGGAAAAAACGGAAGAGAGAAACGCCGGTAAAGCGTCGTGAAACAAAGGGAAGGAATAGGAAAAAAAGGAAGGAGGCGGCATATGAAGGAAATAAGATATAAAATACTGAAAAGGCTGGCGGAAGGAGGGAGCGGGATTACTTATCTTGTGTGGGACGTCAGACTGGAAAAGAAATGGGTCATGAAGCGGATCGCCTTTTCTGCGGAGCCTATGCGGGAAGCGGCGCGGCGGGAGATCGCGGCATTACGAAGCCTGCATAAGGAGGGTATTCCGGTTTTGACGGACGTCTTTTACGAGGAAAACGCGATCTGTCTCGTGATGGAATATTTAGAAGGTATTACATTGGAAGAGAAGGTTTTGCGGGAGGGCGCTCTTTCGCAGGATGCGGCAGTCCGTTATGCGCTGCAGCTTGCAGAGCTGCTCTGCTTTCTGCACGAGAGGGCTGCGCCTTTGATTCATGGCGACTTAAAGCCTCAGAATCTGATGATAAAAGAAGATAAGGTATCGCTGCTTGATTTCGGAGCGGCGGTTTTTGCCGGGCGGCCGGGCGGCGCTTTTCGGGAAGATGCGGAAGGTCACGTATGCGGGCGGGGCGCTGGGTGCGGCGATCTGAGTGATATGTGGGGCAGCGGCTGGTATACGCCGGGGTATGGAGCGCCGGAGCTGCAAAGGGGAGAAGCGGCGTCTGTCAGAAGCGATATCTATGCATTCGGCGCGGTTTTGTTTTATATGCTGACAGGAGAGGATGCGGGCGGCAGCCGCGGCATTTATCCGATCAGAGAACAGAGCAGGGAATTTCCCGCATGGCTGGAACTGGTGATCCTTCGGTGTACGGAGAAACAGCCGGAAAAGCGGTACGCTTCCATGCGGGAGGTCGTTTCCGCGCTTTGCGAAAGACGCTGCGGAGGGCGGAGGAAAAGAGATGCGCGGGAGCGGAGACGTACCTTTCAGACGCTTGAAAATATTCTATTGACAGAGGCGGAAGGAGTGTGAAAAAATAAGATTGAATAGTAAAATAGTAAAAGAACAAAAGTATGAGGAAATGCTGCGGCGTATCGGAGGATTCCGGTTGTTAGACGACGATTTTATGACAAAATGCTTCGAGGACAATATCGAGGCTGCGGAACTTGTACTTCGTATTGTGTTGGAAAAAGACGATATTAAGGTGGAGAACGTCAGAACGCAGTACAGCATAAAAAATCTCAAAGGGCGATCGCTGAGACTTGACATTTATGCAACCGATGATGCCGGTAAGAGATATAATATTGAGATACAACGGTCAAATAAAGGAGCCGGGGCGAAACGGGCGCGGTATCACAGCAGTCTGATCGATTGTAGTATTCTCCCGGAAGGATTCGAAGCGGAAGCGCTTGCGGAAACCTTTGTTATATTTATCACAGAGAATGATGTGATTGGAAAGGATGAGCCGATCTGCCATGTCGAGCGATATATAAAGGAAACGGAGGAATACTTTAACGACGGCTCCCACATTATATATGTGAATGCCTCGTGCAGGGATGATACGGAATTGGGAAAGCTCATGCATGATTTTTCCGTCACCGAACCGGATGAGATGAACTTTAAGACGCTTGCCGATACGGCAAATTATTATAAAAAGGATGAGGAGGGAATACGGACTATGTGCAAGGCAATGGAAGAGATGATAGCGGATTTTGTAGCAGAAGAAAAGAAAATGGCGGCTGTTCGTATGCTGGAAAAGGGGAGACTGCCGAAAGAAGAAATTGCGGATTATTTGGATTTGTCATTATCTGTAGTGGAGCAACTGTCAGAGGAATTGCTGTCGGTTTAGGCGGACGTATGATGCGATAAAAGCACATTGGCTTTTGATAGGAAAAAATAAGCGAAAACGAATTGGAGACGGAGGAAAACAAATGCATCGTGAACATACAAAGGTTGTAAAAATCGGAGATAAAATTATCGGCGGCGGCAATCCGGTATTGATTCAGTCAATGACAAATACGCGGACGGAGGATGTGACCGCTACAGTAGAGCAGATTCACAGGCTGGAGGCGGCGGGGTGCGAGATCATCCGCTGCACGGTGCCGACACAGGAAGCGGCAGAGGCAATCCGCGAGATCAAAAAGCAGATTTCGATTCCGCTTGTAGCGGATATTCACTTTGATTATAAAATGGCGCTTGCAGCGATTGAGAACGGGGCGGACAAGATTCGTATCAATCCGGGCAATATCGGCGGCAGGGACAGAGTCGAGGCTGTCGTAAAGGCGGCAAAGGAGAGGGATATTCCGATCCGCGTCGGCGTCAACAGCGGTTCTCTTGAAAAGGAACTAGTAGAAAAATATCATGGCGTGACGGCGGAAGGGATCGTAGAGAGCGCGCTTGACAAGGTGCGTATGATCGAGGACATCGGCTACGATAATCTTGTTGTCAGCATCAAATCGTCGAATGTGCTAATGTGTGTAAAGGCGCATGAAATACTGGCGGAAAAAACGGCGTACCCGCTGCATGTCGGTATTACCGAATCGGGTACGGTGACAAGCGGCAATATCAAGTCTTCGATCGGTCTCGGTATTATTTTGTATGAGGGCATCGGCGATACGATCCGCGTTTCCCTGACAGGCGACCCGGTGGAAGAAATTAAGAGCGCAAAGCTGATTCTGCGTACGCTTGGGCTGCGTAAGGGCGGCATTGAAGTCGTTTCCTGTCCGACGTGCGGCAGAACGAGAATCGACCTGATTTCTCTGGCGAATCAGGTCGAGAATATGGTGCAGGATATCCCGCTCGACTTAAAGGTCGCGGTCATGGGATGCGTTGTGAACGGACCGGGAGAGGCGAAGGAAGCGGACATCGGCATTGCAGGCGGCGTCGGAGAAGGGCTGCTGATCAAAAAGGGAGAGATCATTCGTAAGGTTCCGGAAGATAAGCTTTTGGAAACGCTGCGGGAAGAATTGCTGAACTGGGGAAAATAGAGGAATCATGGCAAAACAGTTTTTGGAAGTATTTCCGACGCTAAAACTGAATGATGAATACAGGGTGCTTTTTGACGAGGTAACGGTAGAGCGGATTACGGCGACGAAGCGGAAGGATTTCCTGCGGATTTTTATCGCAAGCGACCATTTGATTACGAAGGACAAAATTTTTCAGATGGAGCGGGAGATCAAAAAACAGCTTTTTCCAAACGCGGATATGGTAATCAAAATTTATGAGAAATACAGCCTTTCCGCACAGTATAATCCCAAAAGACTAATGGAAGTCTACCATGATAGTATACTTTTGGAGCTGAGAGAATACAGTCATGTAGAATATACGATCTTCAAAGGAGCTGAAATTACGTTTCCCGAAGACGAAAGACTTGTGCTGAGAGTGAAGGACAGCGTATTTTCCAGAGAAAAAAAGGAAGAATTGCTCCGTATTCTTGAAAAGATATATACGGAGCGGTTTGGTTTTTCGGTTTCCGTGGAAATGGAATATGTACGTCAGGAGAAGTCAGAGACGCTTGCGGATGAGGACATCAAGATTTCCGGTCAGATAGCGGAAATTGCCGCCCGGGCGGCGATCGGTCATGGAAAAGACGCGAAACAGCCGCCGAAAGAAAACTCTTACATAGTGGAAGAGAATAAAGGGGCGTCAGGAGACGGCAAACCGGAGAAGGGTGCGCTAGCTGTTACAGAAGGCGCTTCCGGCAGGAACGGTGGCAAGGGAAAATGGAACGGCGCTTCTCCTGTCAGAGACGGCGATAAGAGACCGCTGAAGCGTTCGGATAATCCCGACGTTATTTACGGAAGAGATTTTGAAGAGGACGCTATTCATATCGAAGAAATTGTCGGTGAGATCGGCGAAGTCGTTATCCGGGGCAGGGTGCTTGCGCTTGACAAGCGGGAAATCCGCAACGAACGGACGATTCTTATTTTTGATCTGACCGACTTTACGGATACGATCACGATCAAGATTTTTGCGCATAACGAGCAGGTGCCTGAGCTGACGGCAGGCTTAAAGCCAGGCGCTTTTATTAAGCTCAAGGGCGTGACGACGATCGATAAGTTTGACAGCGAGCTGACGATCGGCTCGATTGCCGGGATCAAAAAGATCGCTGATTTTACGACGGGACGTATGGATAATTCCGCGCGTAAGCGCGTCGAGCTGCACTGTCATACAAAGATGAGCGATATGGACGGCGTTTCCGACGTGAAAGATATTGTAAAGCGCGCTTATCAGTGGGGGCATCCGGCGATCGCGATCACCGACCACGGCGTCGTGCAGTCGTTTCCGGACGCGAATCATGTCTGGGACGATCTGTGGAAAGCGGAAAAAAACAAGCGAAAAGAAGCGGGGGAAGAAAACCCTGATAAGAACGATTTCTTTAAGGTGATCTACGGCATGGAGGCGTATCTTGTCGACGATCTGAAAGAGATCGTCACGAATTGCCGGGAACAGAGTCTGGAGGGAGATTATGTCGTATTCGATCTGGAGACGACGGGCTTTTCCCCGGTCAATAACAGAATCATCGAGATCGGAGCGGTCAGGGTATCGGGCGGAGAGATCACGGACCGGTATTCCGCTTTTGTCAATCCACAGACGCCGATCCCGTATGAGATCGTGAAGCTGACAAGTATACGCGACGAGGATGTGATCGGCGCGCCGACGATCGAAACGCTTTTGCCGGAATTTTTAAAATTCTGCGAGGGCTGTGTGCTCGTGGCGCACAACGCCGGATTCGATATGGGATTTCTTCTGGAAAATGCAAAGCGGCAGGGGCTTGCGTGCGATTTTACTTATGTCGATACGGTCGGAATTTCCCGCGTGCTGCTTCCGCATCAGGCAAAGCATACGCTGGACGCGGTAGCGAAGACGCTCGGCGTTTCGCTCGAAAACCATCACCGCGCGGTAGACGACGCGGAGGCAACGGCGGAGATTTTCCTGAAATTTATCCCGATGCTGCAAAAAGAAGGCGTTTCGACGCTGCGCGACGTCAACGCGCTCGACGCCAGCACGCCGGACGCTATCAAGCGGATGCCGACCTACCACGCGATCATGCTGGCGCAGAACAATACCGGAAGGGTCAATCTGTATACAATGGTGTCGGAGTCGCATCTGACCTATTTCAACAAGCGCCCGCGCATTCCGAAAAGCTTTGTGGAAAAGCACAGGGAGGGTATTCTGATCGGCAGCGCCTGCGAGGCGGGAGAGTTGTACCGCGCGCTGCTGGACGACCGTTCGGACGCGGAGATCGCGCGTATCGTCAGCTTTTACGATTATCTGGAAATACAGCCGCTCGGAAACAACGCGTTCATGATCGCTTCCGACCGCGTAAGCCGGGTCAATTCAATGGAAGATATCAAAGAGATCAACCGAAGGATCGTTTCGCTGGGCGAACAGTTCCATAAGCCTGTCGTGGCGACGTGCGACGTGCATTTTCTCGATCCCGAAGACGAGGTATACCGCCGCATTATTATGGCGGGAAAGGGCTTTAAGGATTCCGACGAGCAGGCGCCGCTTTATTTGCGGACGACGGAAGAGATGCTGGAGGAATTTGCTTATCTTGGCAGCGATAAGGCGCAGGAGGTCGTCGTTACCAATACGAACAAGATCGCGGATATGATCGAGACGATTTCTCCGGTGCGTCCCGATAAATGCCCGCCGGTCATTCCCGACAGCGACAAGACGCTGACGGATATCTGCTATCATAAGGCGCATGAGATGTACGGCGATCCGCTGCCGCAGATCGTACAGGAAAGACTGGAAAAAGAGCTGCATTCCATTATTACGAACGGGTTTGCCGTTATGTATATCATTGCGCAGAAGCTTGTATGGAAGTCGGTGGAGGACGGTTATCTCGTCGGCTCCCGCGGTTCGGTCGGTTCTTCCTTTGTGGCGACGATGTCGGGAATTACGGAAGTCAATCCGTTAAGCCCGCATTATTATTGTACGAACTGCCATTACAGCGATTTTACTTCGGACGACGTGAAGAAATATGCGGGTAAGGCGGGCTGCGATATGCCGGATAAGCTCTGTCCGGTCTGCGGACAGCCGCTGAAAAAGGACGGCTTTGACATTCCGTTTGAGACGTTCCTTGGCTTTAAAGGAGACAAGGAGCCGGATATCGACCTGAATTTCTCCGGGGAATACCAGAGTAAGGCGCACAAATATACGGAAGTTATTTTCGGGGCGGGACAGACATTCCGCGCCGGAACGATCGGCACGCTCGCGGATAAAACGGCGTTCGGTTATGTGAAAAATTATTATGAGGAACGCGGCGTGAAAAAACGCAACTGCGAGATTAACCGTATCGTTATGGGATGCACCGGCATCCGCAGGAGCACCGGACAGCATCCGGGCGGTATTATCGTACTGCCGCTCGGCGAAGACATCAATTCGTTTACGCCGGTACAGCATCCGGCGAACGATATGACGACGGATATTATTACGACGCATTTTGATTACCATTCGATCGATCATAACCTGTTAAAGCTCGATATTCTCGGACACGATGATCCGACGATGATTCGTATGCTTCAGGATCTGACCGGCATCGATCCGGTCACGATTCCGCTCGACGATAAGCAGGTCATGTCCCTGTTTCAGAGCACGGAAGCGCTCGGCATCACGCCCGATCAGATCGGCGGCTGCAAGCTCGGTTCCCTCGGCATTCCCGAGTTCGGTACGGAATTTGCGATTCAGATGCTTCTTGATACGAAGCCGACCTCCTTTTCCGACCTTGTGCGGATCGCCGGACTGGCGCACGGTACGGACGTATGGCTCGGCAACGCGCAGACGCTGATCGAAGAGGGGAAAGCGACGATTTCCACTGCGATCTGTACGCGAGACGATATTATGGTCTATCTGATCGGTATGGGCGTGGAGAGCAGCCTGTCGTTCAAGATCATGGAATCGGTCCGTAAGGGAAAGGGACTCCAGCCGGAGATGGAAAAGGCGATGGTCGAGGCGGGCGTGCCGGACTGGTATATCTGGTCGTGCAAAAAGATCAAATATATGTTCCCGAAAGCGCATGCCGCCGCTTATGTTATGATGGCGTGGCGTATCGCATACTGCAAGATCAATTATCCGCTCGCTTATTACGCGGCTTATTTCAGCATCCGCGCTTCGGCGTTTTCTTATGAGCTGATGTGTCAGGGGCAGCAGCATCTGGAAAACATTATGGCGGATTACAGGCGCAGGAGCGACACGCTTTCCAAAAAGGAACAGGACTCTTATAAGGATATGAAAAATGTGCAGGAAATGTATGCCCGCGGCTTTGAATTTGTGCCGATCGATATTTTCCGCGCCAAGTCGCGCGCGTTCCAGATCGTAGACGGCAAGCTGATGCCGTCGTTAAACAGCATCGACGGTCTGGGTGAAAAGGCGGCTGACGCGATCGTAGAGGCGGCAAAGGACGGTCCGTTCCTTTCGAAAGACGATTTCAGACAGCGGACCAAAGTGTCGAAAACGATCATAGATCTGATGGACAGCATGCACTTGCTCGGAGACCTGCCGGAGTCCAATCAGATCAGCCTGTTTGACTTGATCGGATGATAAACGAAACGTCAAAAAGTAATGTGCGCTGCGAAATTTGAAAAAATATAAAAAATTTGAAAAAACACTTGCTTTTTCTGGAAAGATATAATAGAATAAGCAAGTGTTATGTATGGCGTGTTGGTCAAGAGGTTAAGACGCCGCCCTCTCACGGCGGAATCAGGGGTTCGATTCCCCTACACGCTGTTGACTATTTTTGAATAGCCCAACCCTGAAAGTACTGGAAACGCTGAGTTTCAGTGCTTTTTTGTTTTATGGGAAATTACTTCATTCTCATAGGGCATCCCCCTTCTTTTATATCAGAGGGCAAATAACATCGGAAAATTGCATCCGTTTTCTTTTCAATCATACAACATCAGCATAGCATAAGGGGAACAAATGTTCAAATGAAATTGCAGTAAATTCATGACATGACAAAACACATAATTTTCCAAAATTCTCTTGCAATTACTGTTTGACGGTGCTACAATATTTAAGAATTCAATAGTTTATGCTAGAAAGAGTGGAATGCGTTCCACTCTTTCTTGTTTGATAGGGTACGAGGTTTTCCATCAGACAAAATGCTCCGCAGGCGGAGAATCCTGCGGGCAGAATTCTTTTTTATTATAATAGTTCGAAACGGAGGCAGGTATGGCGAAAAAAGAGTATGAGCAGCGCACGGAGAGACTGCTTGAGCCGATTGCGGCGAAATGCGGTGTGTCTATCTATGATGTGGAATATGTCAAGGAGGGAAGCGACTTCTATCTGCGCGCCTATATTGATAAGCCGGGAGGCGTTACGATCAATGACTGCGAGACGGTCAGCCGGGCGCTTTCCGACAAGCTGGATGAAGAGGACTTTATCGGAGACGCTTATATTCTTGAGGTGAGCAGTCCGGGACTGGGCAGGGCGCTGAAAAAAGACAAACATCTGCAGATGAGCATCGGCGAGGAAGTGGAACTGCGGACGTATAAGCCGATTGAAAAGCAGAAAGAATTTGCCGGTATTTTGAAGGCATTCGATCAGGAGACGATCACGATAGAAACAGACGGCACAGAGAGGACATTTGCAAGAAGCGAAGTCTCGCTTGTCAGACTGGCACTTGATTTTTAAGAGAAAAGAATTAGGAGGAAGCAGAAAAAATGAACAAAGAATTAATGGAAGCGCTTGATATTCTGGAAAAGGAAAAGGAGATCAGTAAGGAAACGCTGTTTGAGGCGATTGAAAACTCACTGATCACCGCGTGCAAGAACCATTTTGGAAAATCGGACAATATCAAAGTAGAGATTAACAGAGATACTTGCGATTTCCTTTGCTATGCGGAGAAGGAAGTCGTAGAGGAAGTAGAAGACGACTGCCTTCAGATCACGCTTGAGGATGCGCGGGAGATTTCCAAAAACGCACAGCTTGGCGACATAATCCATGTGGAGATCAAGTCGAAGGAATTCGGACGTATTGCAACACAGAATGCGAAGAATGTGATCCTGCAGAAGATCAGGGAAGAAGAGAGAAGCGTTATTTATAATCAGTATTATGAAAAAGAAAAGGACGTTGTGACGGGCGTTGTCCAGCGGTATCTTGGACGCAATATCAGCATTAACCTCGGTAAGGCGGACGCGATTCTCAGTGAGAGCGAACAGATAAGGGGCGAGGTATTTAAGCCGACAGAGAGGATCAAGGTCTATATTCTGGAGGTGCGCAGTACACCGAAGGGACCGCGCATTCTTGTCAGCAGGACGCATCCCGAGCTTGTAAAACGTCTGTTTGAAGCGGAGGTAACGGAGATTAAGGACGGTACGGTAGAGATTATGAGCATCGCCAGAGAGGCGGGCAGCAGAACAAAGATCGCCGTATGGTCGAGAAATCCAAATGTGGATGCGGTGGGCGCCTGCGTCGGCATGAACGGCGCGAGGGTAAACGCTATCGTTGAAGAACTGCGCGGCGAAAAAATCGACATTATCAACTGGGATGAAAATCCGGGCAATCTGATTCAGAACGCATTGTCCCCGGCAAAGATCGTCGCCGTATTTGCCGATCCGGATGAAAAGACGGCAAAGGTAGTCGTACCTGATTACCAGTTATCTCTTGCGATCGGTAAGGAAGGACAGAACGCGAGACTGGCGGCAAGACTGACCGGATATAAGATCGATATTAAGAGCGAGACGCAGGCAAAAGATACGCCGGGATTCCGTTACGAAGATTATATGGATGACGAGTATGATGAGGAAGATTATGAGCAGGACGAATCGTATGAGGGCGAGTCTTATGAGCAGGACGAATCGTATGAGGGCGAGTCTTATGAGCAGGACGAAGCATATGCGGATGAATCTTATGAATCAGACGAAGCGTATGCGGATGACTCCAGTGAACAAACGGAGGAATCATGAATAAAAAAATTCCTATGAGGCAATGTATCGGCTGCGGTGAAATGAAAGGCAAAAAGGAAATGATGCGCGTGCTGAAAGACGCAGACGGCAGCATTACCCTCGACGCGACCGGAAGAAAAAATGGGAGAGGCGCCTATCTCTGTATTTCCGCCGAGTGTCTGAAAAAGGCAAGGAAAAACAAAGGTTTGGAGCGTTCCTTTAAGATGAGCATTCCAGAGCAGGTTTATGAGAATCTGGAAAAGGAGTTTCAGGAGAGAGATGGATCGTAAAATATTATCTTTGCTTGGTATGGCAACGAGATCGCGGAACTTGGTCAGCGGCGAATTTATGACGGAAAAGGCAGTAAAGCAGCAAAGCGCTTTTCTCGTTATTGTCAGCAGCGAAGCGTCGGAGAATACGAAAAAGATGTTTACCAATATGTGCAGCTTTTACGAAGTGCCGATGTATGTCTGCGGAACGATGGAAGAACTGGGACATTGTATCGGGAAAGAGTTCCGTGCGTCGGTTGCCGTTACGGATGAGGGATTTGCAAAGAGTATTATAGAGAAACTGGAATGCGGAGCATAACGAATATGGAGGTAACAGGATGGCGAAAATAAAAGTACATGAGCTTGCAAAAGAAGTGGATAAGCAAAGTAAAGAGATCATTGCTTTTTTACAAAATAAAGGAGTTGAAGTAAAGGTGGCTCAGAGCTCGGTAGAAGACGAGGCTGCTGACATGGTGCGCAGAGAGTTCGGCGTGAAAGGAGCTGTAAAAGCGGAAGGAGCGAAAACGGAAGCTGCAGCGCAGGAAGCGCCTAAGACGGAAGCGCTAAAAGAGGATAAGACGGAGCAGAAAAAGGCGGAAACAAAGCCGGAGGCGGCAAAAGCGGCGAAACCGGAGAATTCCGCAGGCGCGGCAAAGCAGGAACCGGTGAAAAAGAAGAAAAATATTATTTTTGTCAGCAATCCGCATAACAGCAAAATGGGCGGACAGCGTTCCTCTGCGCAGGGAAATAACGGCAGAAGAAATAACAATAACAACAGCAGCGTGATCAACCGTCCGCTGATCCGTCCGCTGACGCCGCCGTCACCGACGCCGTCCGTCGGACAGATTAAGCCGACGAACCCGCCGCGTCAGAACCAGCCGAAAAAGCAGGATAATAATGCCGCAAGAGAAAATACGGCGAGAGAGAATACAGCAAGAGAAAATGCGCCTCAGAGAAACGGCGGCGCAGCGCCGGCGTACAGACAGACCGGCGGCGAAAACAGGCAGGACCGGAGAGGGCAGGAAAGAACAGGTGGGAACAATGATTATAGAAGCCGTCAGACGGATAATCGCCCCGGTAATAACCGCTTTCATAAAGATACTGGCAGTAATCAGAGCAATAACGGCCGCGGCAGGGGCTATAACGATAATAACCGCCCTGAAAGAGGAAACGCGCGGGAGGACAATAAATTCAGAAAGCCGTCGGGCGTTAAGGCGTTTGTTCCGGAAACGCCGATGAAGGACGCTGAAAAGCACCGCGACGACGAAAAACGACGCATGAGTCAGGAACGCGATAAGCGCTCCAGAAAAGATTCTATTTACGAAGACGGCGGCGCTAAGGGAAAGAACAAGCCGGGAAGATTCATTAAGCCGGAGAAAAAAGTAGAAGAAAAACAGGAAGAACAGATCAAAACAATTACGCTGCCGGAAACACTGACCGTTAAGGAACTGGCAGATAAGATGAAAATACAGCCGTCTGCGATCGTGAAGAAGCTGTTCCTGCAGGGACAGATCGTGACCGTAAATCAGGAGATCAGCTTTGAAACGGCGGAGGAGATCGCGATCGAATACGAGATCATCTGCGAGAAGGAAGTTAAGGTCGATGTGATCGAGGAACTTCTGAAAGAGGAGGAAGAGGACGAAAAGGATATGACAAAGCGTCCTCCGGTTATCTGCGTTATGGGACATGTCGATCACGGTAAGACTTCTCTTCTGGATGCGATCCGTAAGACAAACGTAACGGACAGAGAAGCGGGAGGCATTACGCAGCATATCGGCGCATATACGGTAAATATCAACGGCGAGAGAATTACCTTCCTCGATACGCCGGGACACGAGGCGTTTACGGCAATGCGTATGCGCGGCGCAAATTCTACGGATATTGCAATTCTTGTCGTTGCGGCGGACGACGGCGTTATGCCGCAGACAGTCGAAGCAATCAATCATGCAAAGGCGGCAGGCATTGAGATCATCGTCGCCGTCAATAAGATCGATAAGCCGAATGCCAACATTGACCGCGTAAAGCAGGAAATGACGGAATACGAGCTGATTCCGGTAGACTGGGGCGGAAGCACGGAGTTCGTTCCGGTATCCGCAAAATCGGGCGAAGGAATCGAAACGCTCCTTGAGACGATTCTGCTGACGGCGGAAATTCTGGAATTAAAGGCGAATGCAAAACGCCGTGCGAGAGGTCTTGTCATCGAGGCAGAGCTTGACCGCGGACGCGGACCGGTCGCTACCGTTCTCGTGCAGAAGGGTACGCTGCATGTCGGAGACTTTATTTCCGCAGGCGCGAGCCACGGCAAGGTAAGAGCGATGATCGACGATAAAGGACGCCGCGTAAAAGAAGCGGGACCTTCCACGCCGGTCGAGATACTCGGTCTTTCCGACGTGCCGAACGCAGGCGAGATCTTTATCGCGCATGAGAACGATAAAACGGCGAAGTCCTATGCCGATACGTATCTGGCGCAGAACAAAGAGAAGAAACTGGAAGAGACAAAATCCAAGATGTCGCTTGACGATCTGTTTACACAGATTCAGGCAGGCAATCTGAAGGAATTGAACCTGATCATTAAAGCCGACGTTCAGGGAAGCGTGGAGGCTGTAAAGCAGAGCCTGCTTAAGCTGTCCAATGAAGAGGTCGTTGTAAAATGCATTCATGGCGGCGTCGGCGCGATCAATGAATCCGACGTTACGCTGGCTTCCGCATCCAACGCTATCATTATCGGCTTCAATATCCGCCCGGATGCGACGGCAAAGGCGATCGCCGAGCGGGAAGGCGTCGACATCAGGCTGTACAGAGTCATTTATCAGGCGATCGAAGACATTGAGGCGGCTATGAAGGGTATGCTTGATCCTGTCTTTGAAGAGAAGGTGATCGGACACGCCGAGGTGCGCCAGATTTTCAGAGCTTCCGCAGTCGGCAACATTGCCGGCGCTTATGTGCTTGACGGCGTATTCCAGAGAAACTGTAAGATCCGCATTACAAGAGAAGGCGAACAGATCTTTGAAGGCAATCTGGCGTCTCTGAAGCGCTTCAAGGATGATGTTAAGGAAGTTAAGGCGGGCTTTGAATGCGGTCTTGTATTCGAGGGCTTCGACCAGATGCAGGAGCTTGATATTGTAGAAGCTTATATTATGGTGGAAGTTCCTAGATAGAAGAGGATTCGCGTGTGGAAAGCGCGCGGAAATGGGGATTGAATATGAGAAAAAACAGCATTAAAAATACGAGGATCAACGGAGAGGTGCAGCGCGTGCTGGCGGAGATCATACGCAGCGGGATCAAGGACCCCCGCATTGCGCCGCTGACCTCGGTCGTTTCGGTGGAGGTTGCGCCGGACATGAAAACATGCAAGGCATGGATCAGCGTGCTTGGAGACGAAAAAGCGATCGAAGATACGCTTGCAGGGCTCCAGAGCGCTTCCGGCTTTATCAAATCGAGACTGGCGAAGGAAATCAATCTCCGCAATACGCCGGAGATCCGGTTTGTCATGGATCAGTCTATCGCTTACGGCGTTTCCATGTCAAAGAAGATCGACGAGGTCAACCGCAGTTTAAAGGAAGCGGAGGAAAACCGTAAGCCGGAGGAAAACGCAAAAAGCTTAGAGGAAGAATGATAGGGGCTCTGAATGTGACGATAGCAGACAGGGAAAGGGTGGTATGAATATGTTTCAGTTATTGGAAGAAATAAAGGGGGCAAAGTCGATCGGTATCAGCGGTCATATCAGACCGGACGGCGACTGCGTCGGCTCCTGCATGGCGTTGTATTTATATTTGAAAAAATGCGTACAGCCGGGTACAGAGGTAAAAGTTTATTTGGAGGCGCCGGCGGATATTTTTGATACGATCGCATGTATTGACGAGATCAGGGAAGCGGCTGCGGAAACGGAAACGCTCGATGTGTTTTTTGCGCTTGACTGCGAGAGCGGCAGGCTTGGCGATGCGCAGAGGCTGTTTGAAGAGGCGGGAAAGAGGATCAATGTCGACCATCATATCAGCAACTGCGGCTGCGGTATGGTGAATTATATCGACGCGCAGGCAAGTTCTACGAGCGAGCTTGTGTATGACCTGATGGATCCGGCGCAGATCGATACGGAGATCGCTAAGGCAGTTTACATTGGAATCATCCACGATACGGGCGTATTCCAATATTCCAATACGTCGCCGAAGACGATGCGCATTGCGGCGGAGCTGATCGGTTACGGATTTGATTTTTCGGCTTTGATCGAAAAGACGTTTTACGAGAAAACATATGTGCAGAGCCAGATCATGGGAAGGGCGCTGCTTGAGAGCATCCGTTTCCTTGACGGAAGATGCATCGTCAGTTCCGTCTCCCGCAGGCTGATGGAGTTTTATCATGTGACGAACAGGGATCTCGAGGGGATCGTCGCGCAGCTTCGGAATATCCGGGATGTGGAATGCGCGATCTTTATGTATGAGACGGATGTGCTGGAGTACAAGGTCAGCATGCGCTCTACAGATAAGGTGGACGTTGCAAAAATCGCTGCTTATTTCGGAGGCGGCGGGCATAAGAAGGCGGCAGGCTGTACGATGTCGGGTACGTTTCACGACGTAGTCAACAATTTGTCGCTTCAAATCGAGAAGCAACTGGACGGAGAGGAAGGATAAGATTCTCCGGGACGGAGGTAAAGGTGATCAACGGAGTCATCAATGTATATAAGGAGAAGGGCTATACTTCGCACGACGTGGTAGCAAAGCTTCGGGGAATTTTCAAACAGAAAAAAATCGGGCATACCGGAACGCTTGATCCGCAGGCGGAAGGCGTTCTTCCGGTATGTCTTGGAAACGGGACGAAACTTTGCGATATGCTGACCGATAAACGGAAGGAATATGTTGCAGAGTTTTTGTTCGGTATTACGACGGATACGCAGGATATGACGGGAAGCGTTGTATCTGAGAAGAAAGTTTCGGTCACGCCGGAGGAGGCGCGGGAAGCGATTCTTGGCTTTCTCGGCGGCTATGAACAGGTCCCGCCGATGTATTCCGCATGTAAAGTGAACGGAAAGCGGCTGTATGAGTTGGCGCGGGAAGGAAAGGAAGTAAAGCGCAGCGCCAGACCGGTGACGATCTATGAATTGGAAATTCTTTCGATGGAGCTGCCGGAGGCGACGATACGCGTCGTCTGCTCAAAAGGAACTTACATCAGGACGCTTTGTCATGACATCGGTCAGAGGCTCGGCTGCGGCGCGGCAATGAAAACGCTGCTTCGTACGCGGGTCGACCGCTTTGCGCTTTCGGATGCGAAAAAGCTTTCGGAAATAGAAGAGATCGTCAGGGCGGGAGAAGAAGGGCGGATCGTGCTTCCGGTTGACGAAATGTTCGCCGGTCTGCCTGCGGTCACCGTAAAAGAAGCGTTTTCCGGAGCAGTTCAGAACGGGAATCCTCTTTTCCTGCGGCAGATTATTGGTAAGTCCGGCTGGACGGACGGAGAGCAGGTACGGGTTTATGACTGCGAAGGAAGATTTTACGGAATTTACGCGTTTTTCGTGATGAAGGGATGTTTTAAGCCCGTAAAAATGTTTTTGGAAAGATAAGGGGCTGGTCGGATGCGGCTAATAGAAGGAACGACAGAATTTACATTGGATGCGCCGTGCGCCGTCGCGATCGGGAAGTTTGACGGAATCCACAGAGGGCATCAGGCGCTTATGCAGCATATCTTCATGCAGAAGGAAAAGGGGCTGCGTTCCGCGGTCTTTACATTTGATCCGCCTCCGTCGGTTCTTTTCGGAAGGGCGGAGATGAAGGGACTGACGACGAGAGAGGAAAAACGGCGCATTTTTGAACGTCTCGGCGTTGATTTTCTGATTGAATTTCCGTTGACGAGAGAGACGGCGGCGATGCAGCCGGAAGCCTTTGTTTCGGAAATTCTTGTAAAGCGGATGAAGGCCGCTTATGTGGCTGCAGGCGCAGATGTGACGTTTGGCGACAGAGGACGGGGGAACGCCGGCTTACTGCTCGCCCTTGGAAAGCGGTATGGCTTCCGCGTAAAGATCATTGATAAAATATGCCTTCAAGGCAGGGAGATCAGTTCCAGTCTGATACGGGAACAGCTCGAGAGCGGACGGATGGAATCGGTGGAGGAGCTGATCGGATTCCCATACAGCGTGACGGGAACGGTCGTGCACGGAAAACAGCTCGGCAGGACGATCGGCATGCCGACGGTGAACCTTCTGCCGCCGGGAGATAAGCTTCTGCCGCCGAACGGCGTTTATTTTTCCAATGTCTCCTATAACGGAAAACATTACAGGAGTATCAGCAACATCGGCTGCAAGCCTACGGTCAGCAAGGAAAAGATCATGGGCGTGGAATCTTATCTGTATGATTTTTCCGAAACTATTTACGGAAAGCAGATCACGGTTAATCTTCTGCGGTTCAAACGTCCGGAAATGAAATTTGAATCGGTGGAAAAGCTGAAGGAACAGATGCAGAGAGATATTGAGGAAGGAAAACAGTAAATTAGTACTTGTAACTTTACTTCTTATCCCTTAAAATATAAAGTGGATGTTAAATATGTGTAAAAAATATGTAAAAGAAACGCACATAACGTCCATTTAGAATGATTTTAACGGCGGAATAAGTGAGGGTACATAAGATGAGCGTCTCGATATTATTGTCTATGGCGGGAGGACTGGGTCTGTTCCTGTTCGGTATGAAACTGATGAGCGAAGGCATCGAAAAGGCGGCGGGCGCCAAACTTCGAAGCATTCTTGAATTTTTTACGACAAACCGTTTTACCGGGATGCTGGTCGGTATCGTGTTTACGGCGATCATCCAGTCGTCCAGCGCATGTACGGTTATGGTTGTCAGCTTTGTCAATTCCGGTCTGATGAATCTGTATCAGGCGGCGGGCGTTATCCTCGGCGCCAATATTGGTACGACGGTAACGTCGCAGCTCGTTTCTTTTAACTTATCTGAAATTGCCCCGGTGTTTTTGCTTGGCGGCGTGCTTGCCGTCATGTTTGTAAAAAATAATACGGTGAAAAAGATCGGCGAGATCGTTCTTGGCTTCGGCGTTTTGTTTATGGGCTTGTCCGGCATGTCGGGCGCGATGGCGGGACTGCGGGAAGACCCGAATATCGTGCATTTGTTCGCGTCGCTGAAAAATCCGTTTCTGGCGGTGCTTCTCGGCACGGTCGTTACGGCGGTGATCCAAAGCTCGTCGGTTACGGTCAGCATTATCCTTCTGATGGCGAATCAGGGGCTGCTCGGACTGCCGATCTGTATGTTTATTATTCTTGGATGCAACATCGGCGCCTGCGCTTCGGCGATGCTCGCTTCTCTCGCGGGCAAAAAGGATGCGAAGCGCGCCGCGATGATTCATCTGCTGTTCAATATTGTCGGCACGGTTATATTCTATTTCATTTTTCTTGCAGCGGTCGGACCGATCGTCGATTTCCTGACCGGAATTTCCGGCGGCAATCCGGGCAGATGCGTGGCGAACGCGCACACGCTGATCAAGATCGTTCAGGTTATCATGCTGTTCCCGTTTTCCGGGCTGCTTGTTAAGATGACGTATTTCTTTGTTCCGGGCGACGATAAAAAGGTCGGCTACCGCGACAGCCTGCAGCTGAAATATATCGGCGATAAAGTCGTGTTCAACCCTGCGACTGCAGTTGTCGAAGTTATTAAAGAGATCGAACGAATGGCGGATCTGGCAAGCGAAAATCTGAATCGGTCGATGAACGCGCTGATCACGCTTGACGAAGAAGATATTCAAGAAGTTTATGAGGTAGAGAAGAATATCAATTTCTTAAACCATGCCATTACGAATTACCTTGTTAAAATCAACCAGACGACGCTTCCGATCGAAGATTTGAAGAGTATCGGCGCGCTCTTCCATGTGGTCAACGACATCGAGCGGATCGGCGATCATGCGGAGAATGTAGCGGACTGCGCGGAGCGGAGAATCGAAAACGGAACGACCTTCAGCAAGGTCGCGCAGAAGGAGCTTGGCGAGATGCTGGATATGGTCAATAAGATCGTACGGTATTCGATCGACATGTTCGCGAAGAGCAACGAAGAGCACGTTCAGGATATTATGAATCTGGAGAACGCGATCGACGAAAAGGAGCGCGAGCTGCAGCGTCTCCATGTGGAGCGTCTGACAAGAAACGAATGCACGCCGGAGGCGGGAATGCTGTTTTCGGATATCGTTTCCGGTCTGGAGAGAGTGGCGGATCATGCGACCAATATCGCGTTTGCCATTATGAACAGCGAAAACGAGAACGGAAATGCAAAGAAATAAACCCATAGGAGAAAGGCGGCTCAGACGCGCTGTTTGCGGCGCGCCTGAGCCTTTTTTGTTCCATGAGATTCGGGTTCAGAAACCCTTGTTTTTACGATATTTTGTCAGACTGCACAAAAATTTTATTTCCTGTTCCGGAGCTTCGGATATAAGGCTTTCTAAGCATTCCGGTCATTATCTGGGATAAGTCGGCGCAACCGGCGAAGATTCGCCGTCCATGGTTCAGCTTCGCCTTTTTCGGACATCGTGTCCGAAAATTGCTGTATACTGAAGGAACACTAAGAAAGCCTAATATCCTATGCAGTCACAGGAAATAAAATATATTGTGCGGTCTGGCAATATTCATTTCAAACAAGGGCTTCCCCCCGAATCTTCACAGAAAATTTGAAAAAAGGAGAAATTGAAGTGAACGAAAAGAAGGTTTAAGGAAGATATTGAAAATGTATTGAAAATTCTGGACGGATTAGCATCC
>JAGARW010000111.1 GCA_017621975.1 Lachnospiraceae bacterium
CTTTGGCTTTTATCTTTGCTATGTAACCGTCTCCAGCGCCGTTATCATCGCTGTTTTCGGCTATTCGTTCTTTTTACGCATTTTTCTGCTTACGATTTCCGCCCCTGCCGTTTATCTTGTATTCCGGCTGGCAAAGGATTCTCCGTCGAAGGCGGTGTTTTGTTATGTGACGCAGATTCTGCTCTCTCTGTATGTGTCCGCAAGCATTACCCTGCTGAACGGCGCTTTCAGTAATTTGGAGCTGATCGATTTTATAACGCGGTTTTTCGCTTACTTTGCAATTATTTTGCTGGAATACCGTTTCCTGCGCAGACCGTTTTTGAGATTGACCGCCGTTACGGAAAACGGGTGGCTGATCCTGGCGATGATTCCGTGCGCCCTGATCGTGCTTTCCGTCGCATTGGCCTCCTATCCGATTCCGTATACGCAGAACAGGGTAAATATTATTTTCATCTATTTGCTGCTTGCCGTAATCGTCGTCATTTATTTTTCGATTTTTCAATATCTGTTTATGCAGTACCGTCTGCAAATAACAAAACAGAATATGGATATTCTGGAACTGCAGGTAAGCAACCTGAATGAAAAGCTGGCCGAAAACGAAGCGGCTGCGGAGCATATTCGGATCGAGCGGCACGATACCCGTCACCGTTTCCAGACGATCGCATCCCTTGTGGAAAACGACGATATTCCCGCTGCCCTTGCATATATCCGTGCGTCGCTTATGCAGCTTTATGAGCCGGAAAAGAAACGTTATTGCAGCAATCCCGTTTTGAACGCAGTTCTTTCTTCCTATCTGGAACAGGCAAAAAGGGAACATATCCGGCTGGAGACTTACCTTGCGATTCCGTATCGTCTTCCGGTAGACGCAGCCGAGCTTTCGATCGTATTTGCCAATGCGCTTGAAAATGCGATTCATGCCTGCCAGAAGCTTCCGGAAAATGAACGCAAGATCACGCTGAAATGCATTCATAAGCCGTCCCTTATGCTGGAAATATCCAATACCTATGCCGGAACGGTAGCCTTTTCAGAGGATCGGCTGCCGCTCGCTTCCCGAAACGGACATGGAATCGGCAGCCGGTCGATCGCCGCTTTCTGTAAAAAGCACGACGCTTTTTGCTCTTTCCACACAGAAAACGGATGGTTTACGATGAAGATTGTTATTTAATGATGGAATAACCGGATTCCGGTAAACGCCATAGCCATACCGTATTGATTACAGCATTCGATCACGGCGTCGTCACGGACGGAACCGCCCGGCTGCGCGATATATTTCACGCCGCTTTTCTTTGCGCGTTCAATATTATCGCTGAACGGGAAAAAGGCGTCGGAACCGAGCGCTACTTCATCCATCTGATCCAGCCACGCCCGTTTTTCTTCCGCTGTAAATACTTCAGGCTTTTCTTTAAAAATACGCTGCCATGCGCCTTCGGAAAGGACGTCCATATATTCGTCGCCGATGTAATTATCGATCGCATTGTCTCTGTCGGCACGCTTGATACCGTCCACAAACGACAGATTTAACACCTTCGGGCACTGTCTGAGCAGCCAGTTATCCGCTTTTTGTCCGGCAAGTCTCGTGCAGTGTACTCTTGACTGCTGACCTGCGCCGATGCCGATCGCCTGTCCGCCCTTTGCATAGCAGACCGAATTGGACTGTGTATACTTCAGAGTAATCAGAGCAATCATCAGGTCGATCTGCGCCTGCTGTGGGATTTCTTTCTTTTCGGTTACGATATTCTGTAAAAGCGTCTGATCGATCTTCAGTTCATTTCTGCCCTGTTCGAAGGTAACGCCAAAGACATCTTTATTTTCAACCGGATCCGGCGTATAAGACGGATCGATCTCAATGATATTGTAGTTGCCGCCTTTCTTTGATTTCAGTATTTCAAGCGCCCCAGGCTCGTATCCGGGAGCAATCACGCCGTCGGAAACTTCTCTCTTGATAATCATAGCGGTAGAAACGTCGCAAGTATCGGATAAGCTGATAAAATCGCCGAAAGAAGACATTCTGTCCGCACCGCGCGCTCTCGCATATGCGCTTGCAAGCGGAGACAGTTCGCCGAGATCTTCCACCCAGTAAATTTTTGCAAGCGTATCGGTAAGCGGAAGCCCTACGGCGGCTCCTGCGGGAGATACATGCTTAAATGACGCCGCCGCCGGAAGTCCCGTCGCAGCTTTTAGCTCCTTTACAAGCTGCCAGCCGTTAAAAGCGTCAAGAAAATTAATATAACCGGGTTTTCCGCATAAAACCTTGATCGGCAGGTCGGAACCGTCTTTCATAAAGATGCGGGACGGCTTCTGGTTCGGATTACAGCCATATTTCAGTTCTAATTCATTCATTGGTCTCTCTCCTTTTTGTGGGGTATGCCTTTGTCTCGTTATTTTGCTCCTTCGTTAAACCGCGCCGTTTTTATTGACGATCCTTGTCTCATAACTTCCGGACGCAATATCGATATAGCGGACAAATAAGGAAACTTTATTCTCTTCGTTCAGATTGTTCCAGAGCAGCTCGGTAAACGTATCAATGTCTCCTTCAATGCCGACAAGCTTCGGTTCGCCTTCAAAACTCGGCAAAGGATCGCCGTCGCACAGATACGTATGGATAAAATGACCCTCTCCCGCCGCCGGATTTTCATAGGCGAACGTATAACGATTGCAGGAATCAGGACTTCCGTTATTGCTTTTCAAAATAGACATCGCATAGTTGTAGCCGCCGTTTTCCACATGCAGGATACCGGAAATACGAGGCGTATAATTCGGAGCGTCCGGCTCAAATTCACGGCTTCTGAGCGACTGCTCAAAGGTTAGCTGCCGATCCATTCCTTCATAGATCGTATCGGTCTGGTCGCCGTTTGTAACGATCGTTTTGTTGCCGAGCACTCTGACAGGTGCATAAATGATCAGGCTCGGATCAGTCAGCTTGGACGGATCAAATGCCTGTGTACGGATTCCCATACCGTCTTCCACAAAAACGCGGTTTCTGCTGTTTTCGCTTCTGCCCATAATAAAATACGCCGCTACCGCGTATTTTCCGTCCGCAGATTTTCCGATCACGATGCCTCTTCCCGGATAGGCGTTGGAGGATAATTCTTCCGCCAGATTTGTCATTTTCATTCGCTTGCACTCTCCTATTCTTCAGACTTTATATTTTTTGACACACTGATCCTGCCGGAGGGCTTTTTTATTTCATAGGATTATTCGGGTGACAAAAGTTTTTTTACAATGCCTAGTCAAATTGCACAAAAATTTTATTTCCTGTTCCGGGCTGCGGATATAAGGCTTTCTAAGCGTCCCGGCAATGGTCTGAAACAGCCCTGACGCAAGCAGCGAAGATTCGCCGTCCATGGCTCAGCTTCGCTTTTTTCGGACATCGTGTCCGAAAATTGCTGAATGCTGACGGAACACTAAGAAAGTCTAATATCCTGCGCAGGCACAGTCAATAAAACATATTGTGCAATTTGACAATACCAGTTTTTAATAAAACCTTTTGACAACTCAATCCTATGAAATAAAAAAAGCCGACAATCTGAGCGTATCGTTGCCCAGACGGTCGGCTGTCATTCATAGCTATACTTCCCTGTGGTTATTTCCACATTTCCGTCAGTCGTATATCCAATGTTTACGCATCAGTATGAATATAAAAATCATAGCACTAATTAAGCGGACTGACAAGAGATTTTCACTATTTTTCAACATTGGAATAATCGATTTCGGTTCCCCATATTTTATTGATCACAAATAATACGGCAATCAGCAAAACAATCGTTATTGCAACAGCGGCAATCACGTTTTCGACCACACCCATCAGCATATAGCCGAATGCAGAACAGCCTGCGGCAACGCCTGCATATATGACCTGAGTCGACACATGATCGATATGGTTACAGGAAGCGCCTGTCGAGGACAGAATCGTCGTATCAGAAATCGGAGAAATGTGATCGCCGAATACCGCGCCTGCCAGAATCGATCCAAGTACCGGCATGATCAGGTGTGCCGTTGCAGCCGGAGAACAGATTGCAGCGCCGATCGGAATCAGCAGAGCCATTGTGCCCCATGAAGTACCTGTTGCAAATCCAAGGAAAGACGCAACGAGGAACGTAATCGCCGGAAGAATAAATACCGGGAATGTGCTGTTGTTGACAAGATTGCCGACAAAACCGCCCGTATTCAAATAATCTACGCTGCAGATTCCGCCGATCGACCATGCAAGGATCAGGATCGTAAACGCCGGCACCATCGATTTGATTCCTTCCGTGATACCGTCCATAAATTCATGGAATGAAATCACTTTACGAGGGATAAACAGGAGGAATGCCACAACAAGAGCAACAAAGCTTCCAAGTACAAGGGACAGGGAAGAATCGCAGTTTCCAAAGGATTCTGCAAAGCTGTATCCGCCGCCGAACGCACCGCCCGTATATGCCATTGCAACAATCGTCGCGGCAATCAGGACAAGAATCGGAATAATTAAGTCGATTACTTTACCTTTGGACGATACTGTGGAAGACTGCACCTCGTCGGATTTGATCTCACCGTTTCCGGAAAAAAGATCTCCCTTTTCAATCGCGTTTTTTTCGAATTTTCCCATCAAACCAAAGTTTAAGTTTGTCAGACAGACAATGACAATCATGATAATTGTTGTAATTGCGTATAAATTATAAGGAATCAGTCTGACAAAAGTAGACATGCCGTTGCCGACGCCCGCTTCCTCAATGTAAGTCGCCACAGAGGCGCCCCAGCTTGATACCGGCGCAATAATGCAGACGGGCGCCGCAGTCGCATCGAGCAGATAAGCAAGCTTTGCTCTGGAAATGCGGTGCTTATCCGTAACCGGCCGCATAACGGTGCCGACGGAAAGACAGTTAAAATAATCGTCAATAAAAATCAGACAGCCGAGCGCACAGGTTGCCAGAGAAGCGCCCTTTCTCGTTTTGATTTTCTGCACCGCCCAGTTACCGTAAGCAGCCGAGCCTCCTGCCTTTGTAATGACGACGACAAGGGCTCCCAAAAGTCCAAGAAAGATCAGAATATTAACGTTGCCGCTCATACGCTCTCCCATGACAGTGAATGTATTCATGATCATGCCGACTGGATTTCCATGACTGTAGATCAGCGCGCCGGTTAAGATGCCGATGATCAGCGAGGAAATCACTTCCTTCGTAAGCAGCGCCAAAATAATGGCGACAAGCGGCGGCAAAATAGATAACCAGCCATAGTTCATTTGTGATAATGCTTCCATTTGTTTCTCTCCCTTAGTATTTTACAAACATTTTCTGCACGAATTGTGCGTTATCTTAAACATTATAATAAAACAGGAAGATGTTTTCAACATCTTCCCATATGTTTTATCTGTTTTTATAAAGTTTCTCTGTGCAGGCAGTATCTGTTTTACTGATTTTCAGGGAATTTTTCCGTGCATATAAATACAAGAACTGTTCCGACAGCGGCAATTACGGTAGCTGCCAGAAGCATTGCCGGAATGTCTCCGCTGTCGATCAGAAACCCGCCTAACAGGCTTCCTAAAACGCTTCCGACCGTATTGGTAGCCGTCATAAACGCCTGTCCTTTCGCACGGTCAGACGGACGGATCAGACTATTTGTATAATATACGGATGCAGGAACGAACAAAGCGAAACCGAACATCTGCGCAGCCTGCGCCATATAGATGCCGATGATGCCGGCGGCGGTAAAGGTAAAAAATGCTTTCAACGTAAAAAAGAGTCCTGAAATCTTTAATAGAACGCCGCTTGAAACCTTGCGCACCATAAAAGAAAAAGCGATCATTGTCGGCAGTTCCAGAACGGCGGATATAGCGGCGGCAATTCCCATCTCTCTGCTTCCGCCGTTATGATAAGTCATGATCTGAAACAAATAATTGTTCAGCATATTATGACAGATAAACAAAAAAGAGATTCCGATCAGTAAAATAAAAAACCTGCGGTACGACGTAAAAAAAGAATTCTTTTTGTCGGTAACAGTATCTTTTTCAAGCTCTTCATTGTTTTGTACCGGCTGTTTTTCAGAAGAATCCGAAAAATAAAACGTATAGGCGGCAGCAAACACAAGCAGATAACAAAAAATAACCAGGAAAGGAATTACCGTTGTTGAAAAGCGTTCGATCATTTCACCCGCCAGAAAAGAAATCAACGCATAAGAAACGGAGCCGATTCCTCTGGCAAATCCAAAATTGACGGAGATACCGCGGTTGATGCATTCCATACCGACGGCATTGACTAAAGGAGTCAAAACCTGCAGGACAGAAAGCAGTACGCTGTAAAATAATGCGTTCCACAAAATATGCAGCTTCGGTATCATAAGGAGCGCTCCGGCAAACAGCATAATGACCGAAAGAATGAGAATCAGTCTGCGCAGCGTTAGATTCCGGTGTTTATCGGATAAACCCGCGACAAGCGGCTGCAAAAAGACGGAAACAAGTCCTGCGACGGCAATGATAATACCGATTTCAGAGTTGCTGTAGCCTTTGGACAATAAAAATACGCCTGCATAATTGAAAACAATGCAAAAACTCATCCAAAAACCGCCCTGCAGCCACGCATACCTGACAGTGGGAGCATGTCGTCTCATAATTTATTTTTTTCTTCGAAATCCTGCACATACTGCACGATCAAACGGACAGTGCCGTCGATGCCGAGCATATTGCTGTTGATACACAGATCATAGCTTTCGGCGCGTCCCCATTTTTTAGAGGAATAATAGTTATAATAGCTTTGACGCTGTTTGTCTTTTTTGAGGATCATATCCTTTGCTTTTGCTTCGGTGAGATTATATTTTTCGCTGATGCGTTTGATACGGGCGTCTTCGTCTGCGTAAATAAACAAATGAAGGCAGTTTTTGAAGTCGCTGAGCGCATAATCGGCGCATCTGCCGACGATCACGCACGGCCCCTCTTCTGCAATTTTTTTGATCGTATCAAACTGGGCAAGAAATACCTTCTGGCTGATCGGCATATCTACAAAAGAAGATGCGTTGTAGCCAAAGGAATAAGTGTCCATAACAAGATTGTATAAAAAAGAATTTGTCGGACGCTCGTCATGATTCGCAAGCATTTCCTCACAAAAGCCGCTCTCTTTTGCCGCTCTTGTAAGCAATTCCTTATCATAACATTTGATGCCGAAATGTGCGGCAACCTTTTCTCCGATCTCACGTCCTGCAGAACCAAATTGTCTTCCGATCGTAATGACTGTATTCATAAAAAGCACCACCTTTCACGATTGATAGTATCATTATACAGCAAATATATACAAATTACAAGCAAGTTTACCGCGTCTTATGGTGCAGTTTGTCCATGATCTCGATTCCCGCAGGAGTCGCCGCAAGACCTCCCATACCCGTTTCCCGAAGAGAGGCGTCTAATTTATCTCCTACTTCCTTCATTGCATCGATCACCTGATCCGGCGGAATACGGCTTTCAATTCCTGCGAGAGCCATATCTGCGGCAGAGAGCGCATTGACTGCACCGATGACATTCCGTTTGACGCATGGAATTTCTACCAGCCCTGCCACTGGGTCACAGACAAGTCCAAGCAGGTTTTTCAGCGCCATCGCCGACGCATGGCAGATCTGCGCTGCATTGCCTCCTTCCAAATAAGTAAGCGCGCCCGCCGCCATAGCGCTTGCGCTTCCGATCTCTGCCTGACAGCCGCCTGCGGCTCCGCTGATCGAAGCCCGCACGGCAATGACTTGTCCGATCCCGGCAGAAACATACATCGCTTCCAGAATACGGGCTTCATCCTCTTTCCGCTCTTCATAGTATGGAACAAGCGCTGCAGGGAGTACGCCGCAGGCGCCTGCCGTCGGAGCCGCTACGATCCGCTTCATACAGGCGTTGGATTCCCCCATTTTGAGCGCCTGCGTCATCACTTTTCCGACAAAAGAACCGCACAAAGGCGTGCGTGCTCTACAGTATTCTTCCATCTGCGCTCCTTGTCCGCCGACAAGCCCGCTCGATGATCTTCGCTTCGGCTCATAGTGAGAGCAGGCATGCCGGATCGCGTCCCATGTTGCTTTCATCTGATGAAAAGACGCTTCCTTTGTTACCTTCCTCTCTGCCATATCGTCTTCAAGAACGGCTTCCCAGAAGAGGATGTTATGCTCCTTTGTATAATCAATGATTTCCGCTAATGATGCATATGCCATATGCTTCCTCCGTGCATGAAAAAATTTATGTGCATAGAAATGATATTTTTACGCTTCTTCCTCACTGTTGAAATACGTGACTTTAATGATCCCTTCCAAATGCGCGAGCCATGCGATCGCTTCCTGCGGAATCGGCTGGTCCGTTTCCAGTACCATAACGGCGTAGCCGCCTCTTTTATCCCGGTATAGCTGCATTGTAGCAATATTGACGCTTTTATGGGAAAGCATAGAGGTGACCTCCGCTACATGTCCGGGCTGATCAAGATTATGAACGATCAAAGTCGGTTTCTCCGAAGAGAAGTTAACGTCGATGCCGTCCAGCTTTTGAATCATAATCCGTCCGCCGCCGATGGAGGCAGCTTGTACTTCAAGCGTCCTGCCGCTTTTTCCGGTCAGAAGGAGCAGCGCCGTATTCGGATGCGCGTCCTTGATATTTTTTGTATCAAAAGAAAAGGTAACTCCCTGTTCCCTCGCGATTTGAAAGCTGTCAGGAATCCGGATGTCGTCAGGCTTCATACCGAGCAGACCGGCAATCAGCGCCCTGTCTGTACCATGTCCTGCGCCGGTCGTCGCAAAAGAACCGTGCAGATAAATTTCCGCATTTGCAAGTTCATCCTGTAAGAGCTTATGGGCAATATAACCGATGCGTACCGCACCTGCCGTATGTGAACTGCTTGGTCCTACCATAACCGGACCTAGAATATCAAAAATATTCATATCCTACTCCAATCCTGCGCGTAAGTATTTGATCTGAAAGGGGGACAAAGACGGTCTGCCCCATATAATGAAAGAAACTCTGCAGTGGGCGTATTTGCCATACAGAGTTTCCGATTTATCTTTGTATTATACTTCTTTTCACCGTTTCTGTCAACGAAGCCGTTTAAGCGGCTTTCTTTTTGCCGAACAGTGTCTGTACGCCTTCAATAACAAGGATAACAGCAAGAACGATCAACAGCACAGCCAGAATTACCTGCGCGTAAGGACCCCAGTCAGCGCCGCCGGCTGTGATCATACCGAGCTGGTTCTTAACAGTAAGAATCAGGGAGCAGATCGTTACAACCATCATGAACGCCATCGGGAATAAGAACATCTTGTTGTTCTTTCCCGCATTGCCGAGCCATGTAGCGACAGCCAGCAGACCAAGTCCTGCAAGAAGCTGGTTTGCAGCTCCGAACAGACCCCAGATCTTGGAGTAGCCTGTCATACCGAGTAAAATACCAAGTACAACTGTAATAATCGTTGCAAAGTAAGGATTTACAGCAATCTTCTTCCAGCCTTCCTTTACATCCTTCGCTGTCTGTCCCGGCTCAAGCCAGAACTCCTGGAACATAAAACGTGCAAGACGTGTTGCCGTATCCAGAGAGGTCAGACAGAATGCGGAATATGTAAGAATCAACAATGTATAAAGAATGTTTTCAAGTCCTGCAAGTCCGGGAATCGCAGCTACCATTGCTGCAATACCGCCTGCAAAAATATCGGTAGCGCCTGCCGTATGACCTGTCTGTCTTGCATAAGCGATCGCACACAGTGTCAGGATCGCAAGAACGCATTCAAGAAGCATACCGCCGTAAGCGATCGGCTTAGCGTCTGTTTCTTTATCGAGCTGTTTGGACGTTGTACCGGAGGATACAAGCGAATGGAAACCGGAAATCGCACCGCATGCAACTGTCGTAAACAGAATCGGGAACAGATACTGAATGCCGTTTCCATTGTCTACAGCGAAGCCTGCAAAAGCAGGGAACAACTCAGGATCAATGTTCGGATGAGCTCCTACAACGCCTACAAATGCAACAAAGAGCATTGCATAAAGTAAGAAAGAACTCAGATAATCACGAGGCTGCAGCAAAATCCATACAGGCGCGACGGATGCGATTGCGATGTAAACGCCGACAACGATCATCCATGTCTTTGTAGAGAAATAGAGCGGATGGAAGTTCATGCCGATTGCCATAATCGCAATGATCGCAACGATTCCTAAAATCGTAGATGTCGCCATGGATGCATTACGGCGGTATACGGCAAAGCCGAATACGATTGCAATTAAGATGAATAACAGCGATACCATAGCAACGGATGCGTTGGATGCGCTTCCCGCTACGTCCAGAACGCCCGCTTCATCATATTTAGCGCCGAAAGTAGATGCAACGATGGATGCAAATGCAGCTACAACAAGGATCAGTGTTAAATATGCAAAGATAATGAACAATCTTTTTGCACGTCTGCTCATATTAGCAGAAATAACCTCGCCAATAGACTGTCCGTTATGACGAACCGATGCGAATAACGCGCCAAAGTCATGCACGCCGCCGAAGAAAATACCGCCAACTAAAACCCAAAGAGTTACAGGCAGCCAGCCAAACATAGCTGCGCCGATCGGTCCGGTAATAGGACCTGCACCAGCGATTGAGGAAAAATGATGTCCCATCAATACAGGTGCTTTTGCAGGAACATAGTCAACACCGTCTTCCATTGTATGAGCAGGTGTCGCTTCATTGTTCTCACCTACGCCCCACTGTTTGCAAAGCCATCTGCCGTAGAACAGGTAACCGCAAGCCAGGACTGCAACACAGATGAGTACCAAGACTAATGTGTTCATAAAAATCTTCTCCTTTTCTTTTTCATTTGAAATAATACATTTTTCATAATTTTCCCAACACACTTTCCGGCTCTGTTCGTGGTAATCCGGTTATCCCTCATAACCTCGAGCACAGCAGCATGAAAGTCCATCCATCCGTGCAGAGAAAAATGAAAACTTTTGTAAATACGGCATCTTTTAAGCGCCGCAGCAGCATCCTCATCACAGGTATCACATACAAATACCGGCGTAATGTAAGTATACATATGACCCGGTCCTATATTTGCCCGTTTCATTCCGTCTTCATAGGCAAAATCGCGGTACTTTTCAAACAGTTCCTTTGTGAGATGCTCTATATCGAATAAATAAATGAATTCTTCACATTGCGTTGACCATAAGTTCGCTTTTCGGGAAAGGACATACTTTTCAGAACGTTCAAAAAACTCACAGATAGCTGTGAGCGGCTTCTGTTCTTCCTCGAACATCGTTATGTTGTAATAAGTACGGTAACTCTCAAGCAGCCGTCCTATTGCAGATTCTCTTGTATATTGCATAAAATGTTTCAAAATCCTTTCAATATGACAACAATCCTATTATAGCATCATAATTATACATTTTTCAATCATTTTTAATAATATTTTAAGATTCTTTATGCACAGTTTATTTTTAATTCCGTAATATGCAGAGCAGTCGGTTAAAATAATCCGGCAAAGGCGCGCATGTTTCGATATAAGCGCCGCTTCTTGGATGTACAAAGCCGAGAATCTGCGCGTGCAGCGTCTGTCCCTGCAGCGTAAGCTTTCCGAATGCCGCGCCGCCTTTCCGTCCCGGCGCGTAAACTTCATCTCCGAGCAGCGGATGGGCGATGCTTGCCATATGCACACGGATCTGGTGTGTGCGTCCTGTTTCAAGCTCGCATTCAATATAAGTGTAATCCCGGAAACGTTCCAGAACACGGTAATGCGTTACGGCATTTTTGCCGTTTTTATCATTTACCGCCATCTTCTTACGATCAGAGCTGCTTCTGCCGATCGGCGCATCGACCGTGCCGCCGTCTTCTTTGATGACTCCGTGAACGATTGCGCGGTATCTGCGCGTAATGGAATGCTCCTTTAGCTGCTGCGCGATGTGAGCATGCGCGAAATCGTTTTTGCAGACGAGAAGCGATCCCGTCGTATCCCGGTCGATGCGGTGCACGATGCCGGGGCGCATAATGCCGTTAATTCCGGAAAGGCTGTCATGGCAGTAATACAGCAGAGCATTGACAAGCGTTCCGCTATAGTGTCCGGCCGCAGGATGTACGACCATTCCTTTCGGTTTGTTGACAACGAGCAGATCGCTGTCCTCATAAAGAATATCGAGCGGAATGTCCTCCGGCAGAATTTCCGGCTCAACCGCATCCGGTACGGAAATCTGCAGCAGGTCGTCCGTTCTGACTTTATAATTTGCTTTGACAGGAGACGTCCCGACAAGAACAAGCCCATCCTTAATCAGTTTTTGAATATAGGTGCGGGAAAGGGAATCCATCAGCAGCATCAGGCATTTGTCGATGCGGACGTCTTCCATATCTTCCTCCGCGCGGAATGTAAAAGTCTGCATTATTTCAGCTCCCGGTATTTTGTCTGTTTGAAGCTTAAAAAACCGAGATCTTCTTCCTTATAATAAAACAGCAGTAAAAACACAAGAACTGCCGTCGCCACTGTTACATAAATATCGGCGACGTTAAAAATCGGAAAATGGATCAGGACGAACGAAAGAAAGTCTACGACATAGTCAAGACGAAGCCTGTCGATCATATTGCCGATCGCTCCGGAAGCGATCAGTACAAGCAGCACATGCAGTATCGTATATTTCTTTTTTTCAGGCGTTTTGAAGAGTACATACGCAATAACGGCAAGAATAATCGCCGCAACGAAGACGAAAAAAATCTTCTGATTCTGAAGCATGCCGAATGCCGCGCCCCGGTTTTCCAGATAATTCAATTCGAAAACATCCGGAATAATCGGAATCGCCGGCTGATCCTTCAAATGTACGACAGCGATATACTTCGTGAACTGGTCTGCCAGAATGAGCGCAGCCATACCGAGCAGATCGGTCAAGAGCAGTCTTTTTTTCTGTTTATTCATAGTTTTCCTCTCCGTCATAAATGATTTCTGCAAGCGCGGCGCGCATCTCTTCTTCTGTTACCGTATTATCGATGAACGCCTTTCCGATTTTTTTCAGCAGAATAAATTTAATTTTTCCGTGTTCCATCTTTTTGTCCGATTTTGTGAAACGCAGCACCTCTTCGATCATAGCGTCTTTTTGCGAATCTGCTCCGTAAGATGCATCTGGCGTTTCCAATGAAATCGGAAGGGCAAACGGAACGAACATATCGCGGATCTCGTAATATTCTTCCGCCGAAAGCAGTTCCCGCTTCCATGAAATATAAGCGGCCGCTACACAGCCGAGCGCGACGCATTCTCCGTGCAGCATAGAAAAATTCTCATATTTCTCGATCGCGTGTCCGATCGTATGTCCGAAATTGAGTAGCGCGCGGTCTCCCTTTTCCGTCGGGTCCTTTTCCACGACCGCCTTTTTGATCAGACAGCTTTCATAGATCATATGCTCCACCGCTTCCATATCGCGGGCGCCTATTTCCACGAAGTTCGTAATCAGCCACTCATAATAGGATACGTTTTTGATCAGACCATGCTTTAAAATTTCCGCCATGCCGCTTGCGTACTGCCGGGCGTCCAAGTCACGTAAGACCGAAAGATTCATATAAACAAGCCGGGGCATATGAAAAGCGCCGACCATATTTTTATATTGGTCAAAATCAACGCCCGTTTTTCCGCCGATGCTGCTGTCCACCTGAGAAAGCAGGGTCGTCGGAATCTGTATAAAGTCGATGCCGCGCAGATAAGTAGCCGCCGTATAGCCGGTCAGATCGCCGACGACGCCGCCGCCGAGCGCAAGCAGCATATCCTTACGGTCGAATCCGTGCGTAATCAGGAAACGGTAGGCGTCCTGTACGGTATTTAAGTTTTTGGATTCCTCTCCCGCCGGAAATGTGAAAACATGAATCTCACGGCAGAAAGGCGTAAGCGTTTTTTTCAGGCTGTCCCCATAGAGCGCGCCGACGTTGGAATCGGTTACAATACAGAGCTTTTTAGTAGCGATTTCAAACGCTTCCAACTCCTTTGCGAGCGCATCAAAATCACTGCGGATTACAATATCATAATTTACCCTGCCGGGCACAGTTACAGTCATTCTTTTTGCCATTATTTCCTCTCATTCTGCCGCTTTGGCGGCTTTCTATCTTGAAACGTTTTTTTGCCAGGCAACGCGGCCTTACGGCGGCGTCCGCTTCCATAAAAAAGGCTTCCTTGCCGTACAGGAAGCCCATCATCACTATGTAGCTTTTCAGATTGCAGGAACATCAAACGAACCGCTTAAAATTTCCGGAAAGTCACCCGAAATATCTACGCTTGCAGGCGTCACAATAAAAATATACTGCGATATTTTCTGAAGGTTTCCGCTGATTGCAAAAGTGGAGCCTGATGTAAAATCAATGATCCGCTGCGCAATGTCGACATCCAACCCTTCCAGATTCAGGACAACCGTCCTGTTAGCAAGCAGTGTTTCCGTAATTTCCCGCGCGTCCTCTACGGAAGTCGGTTTGATCACGCATACCTCCATGCCGTTTCCCATCGTTTTTCTCGGAGACTGACGCAGAGGCGTTACCTTTGGCGCTGTTCTCTTTGGCTTGTCTGCTGCTTCTTCCTTTGCCGCCGGTTCCTTTACGACGATCGACTTTTTCGGTTTTTCTTCAGGCTCATCATCATAATAGTCGTCATCGTAATAATCGTCTTCGTCTTCAGTCAATTTCATGTAGTTTAAAAACTTGTCCATAACTCCCATGAAGCAATCTCCTCATTTCGATTTATTCAAGATCATACCGTTTCTACAGCAATATGCCGCTACACAGAAACCGTATAGTCTCTTTCTCCAAAAATCCCGGTGCCGACTCGCACATAAGTGGCGCCTTCGCTGACGGCGACTTCATAATCGCCCGTCATACCCATAGATAAAACGTCCATACTCACATTATCAATGTTTTTCCGCATTATGTCAACAGATAATTGTTTCAAGGCACGAAAATATTGCCTGTTATTCTCCGCATTTTCGACGTAAGGAGCGATCGTCATAAGCCCCTTTACGGCAATTCCCGGCAGCGCCGCGACCTGCGTCACAAGCTCTATCACCTCGTTTTCCGTAAACAGACCGAATTTAGACTGCTCTCCCGCAACATTCACTTCGACAAGGATGGAAGTCGTTACATTCTTTTTCACGGACTCTTTGCTGATCTCCTGCGCAAGGCGGAGCGAGTCAACGCTGTGAATGAGAAATACTTTACCGATCAGGTATTTGACTTTGTTGCGCTGCAAATGTCCGATCATATGCCACCGGATGTCCTTTGGAAGAATCTCGTACTTTTCTGTCAGTTCCTGCACTTTGTTTTCCCCAAAATCCCGGCTGCCCGCCGCATAAGCTTCTTCCAGCATGGAAACCGGCTTTGTTTTGCTGACGGCGATCAGGGTGACTTCCGATCTGTCCCTGCCGGACTCCTTGCATATGCGGGTGATCGTATTTTCAGTTTCTTCAATCCGTTGTCTGATCGTCATTGCTTCCATTCTCATCCTCTCCGTTATCGTTACTTGTTTCTGTGCTATAATCGTTATCTTCCACGCTTTCCGTCCCGGCGATACTTTCTGTCCCGGCGATATCTTCCGTCCCGTCGCTGTCCTTTGTACTTTCCGTTCCGGCGCTTTCGCTGCCGTCTTCTGACTTATCCGCTTTTTTATGGAAGAACGCTTCCGCTCCCGCTTCGTTCGTCAAATCGTCCTCTTCCACGCTGGAAGCGTCGAGCGCAATGTAGTCGTAAACGCTCAAGCCGTAAGTCGTACCCGACTCCACGATGGAATATTCTTCATTATCATAGAGAATATTGATCTGCTTAAAATCCGCGAAGCCCTTGTTGATATTATAAACGCCGATGAGACTTCCCCGCTTGCTGATCGGATATTTTTCGGTAGAATTCGGCTTGATAATATAATCTCCGATCCTCAGGCTTGCATCATCAAGATAATATTCCCCGTTTTCTTCATTATAAATCGGCGTCTCCACAAATTCCGTGCTTGCGGAACCGTCTTCCGTGTAATATTCACGCAGAACGCCGTCCGCCCCGCTATTGCCGCCTTTTGTCACATATTCTTCCGGCACAAGGAAAAATTCTTTTTCGACAATCGCGGAATTCGGAATCTTGAGCCCCGTCTCGTCTTCTGTAATCAGCTCGATGTCAATATAACGGTCGGTACAAAACGTAAGCATCGAATTATTGAAGAGAAGCTCCGCGTAAACGCCGTCCTCGTTTTCATGGATAAACACCTGCCCCCATGAAACGTACTGATTTTTCAAAAACTTTACTTTGACGTATTCCGCTTCTTCCAATTCCGCGGCGCGCTCCTTTGTTACGGGAATAACGATCGACCAGTCTTCGCTGAGGGACAGCTTATAGGCGGGATCGCCGCGGTTTACAAGCCCGCTGTTAATCAGCGGTTTTTTTTCATAGCCGGAAGTGTCAAAGTCGGCTGCCGTAACCTGTTCCGGCGTCAGATCTTCATAGCCGTCGGTAGAATAAATAACGATTCCCGTCTTAGCGGCGCGGCAGAAATTCACAAGCCCGGAGTCGCTGGAATTTTTCAGCGAATCAATATTTTCCAGTATCCGGTAATTGGCAAGCTTCATAACCGTCCCCTGCACGCTGTATTTGAAATCATAAACTTCGCTGAAACTGCGCGGGGAAAAAGTACTTGTAAAACCGAGTATTTCTGTTTTTAGTTCATTTAAGTCTTCATCGGAAAACGAATTTTCATCGGGATCGGCATTTCCGGTCATCTCGGCAAGACGTCCCGTTTCATCGACCGTATAAACAAGATCGCCGACGGCGACCCTGCCGCCTTCGCGCGCATAATAATTGATATAACCGGAACCCGCGCTCGGCACGATCTCTTCCTCCCGGATCGCGATCCCTTTGTAGACGTTGTTGACGGAAAGCGACCCCGCCTTGACTTCGTAACCGACGATATGGCTGGATGTAAAATACATGCCGACACAGATCAAAGTGTAAATAAAGATACAGCCAAATATGATCATGCCGAGATTGATATTCAGCGGCTTGCGATATTGCCTTATTTTGCCTTGATTTTTTGCAGCCAAATGCTCCACCCTTACCTATCAAAAGCCCCTGTCACTTGCGGCAGAGGCTTTTGTTTCTTGTTTTTGTTCGGAAAAATTTTCCGTTTGATCTCCTTACAGGGATACAATGATCTTTTCTTTTAAGCTTTCAGGAAGTTCCGCTTCATCAAGAGACACATTGATCGTGAACTCTACATTGAAAGCGCTGCTGATTTTTTCTAATTTTTCAATCGCCGGCGCGATATCCTGACCTTCCAGATGCGCATTGACAAGGAAGCTGTCAAGATACATTTGCTCTAAATCATGATCCTGTGAAATAATGCCGCAGATAAAACCGAGAAACTCGTCGCAATCGCTTACAAGATAATCGGAAACATTAATCAGTCTGATCTTATTATTCAGTTCATACATATTTTTGGAATTCTTATCGAGATATACGATATTGCCGGACGCCGTTTTCACCGCGCTGTTGACTTTATCTAATAAATGCTTTGTCTTTCCTTTTCCCTTTTTGCCAACGATTAATTGAACCATTGCAATCCCTCCTAAAGTAAACTTGTTATGTGTCTATTATAAAATAGAAAGAGTCAAAAAACAACCTTTTATTTATTGATTTCTGACAATAGTCCCGTCATCTCTTCATATAAAATCGCACGCTCTTTGGAACGCAGGATCACAGAGATGTACGGATTGCCGGAAGTATCTTTAGAAAGCAGAATCAGACAGTTTCCCGCCGCATTTGTCGTTCCTGTTTTGCCTCCGATGACGGTCACGTTTTCCGGCGGCGTATAAACGCCCTGAAGAAACTGGTTCGTCGTATGGAAATCCAGTGTTTTCGCATTGCCTTTTTTGTCCGTATAGGTAGACGTATAAGTATCCATACTGATGATCTCGGAAAACAGATCGTACTTCATTGCTTCGTTAAATATCAGATACAGATCGTAAGCGGTCACATAATGATTATCGTCCTGCAGACCGTGAGGATTGACAAAATGACTGTTCGTTGCGCCGATTGCGAGCGCTTCTTCGTTCATCATCTCCGCAAACTGCTCCACCGTGCCTCCGATATGCTCCGCAATCGCAATGCCCGCATCGTTTGCGGAATACATCAGCAGCGCATGCAGCGCCTGATCGAGCGTCAGATTATCGCCTGCCTTCAATCCGCAGAGCGTCGCCCCGCTTTCCGTAATGCCCGCGGCATTCGGCCCGACCGTAATGATATCCTCAGGGTTGCCGTATTTAAGCGCAACAAGCGCAGTCATCACCTTTGTAAGGCTTGCCGGATATAATTTTTCATGTACGTTTTTGGCATACAGCACCTCATGCCCGTTGATGTCGAACAGACCCGCGCTGCTCGCTTCCGACATATCGACTTCTGCTCCTGCAGTAACATCGGACGCCGTAACGCACAGTTCCTGCGCAAACAGATCCGCCTGCCCCGCCACTTCGTTTTCCGACATCTGAAAGCTGCTGATCGGAGAATCCGGATCATAAGCAAATGTATATTGTTTGGAACCGCAGCCCGTCAAAAGGCAGGAAAACGCCAAAGTAAAAGCAATGACTGCCGCCGCTCTTTTTCTATTTGTAAATCTCACGCCACTCCATATCCCCTCTGTCAAGCGATTTCAGCAACAGCACCGCAGAAGCAAGATTTGTTGCGATCGGAATATTATGCATATCGCACAGCCTGCACAGATCGCTGATATTAGGCTCATGTACCTTCGGCGTCATCGGATCGCGCAGAAAAATGACAAGATCGACGTCATTGCTCTCGATCTGCACGCCAAGCTGCTGCGCGCCGCCCAAATGACCCGCCAGATATTTATGTATGTTCAGGTTGGTTACTTCTTCTACGAGCCTGCCGGTCGTTCCTGTCGCAAAAAGTTCATTTTTGGCAAGAATTCCTCTATAGGCAATACAGAAGTTCTGCATTAGTTTCTTTCTTGCGTCATGTGCAATCAGCGCTATTCTCATGATAAGTCCCTCACTTTATAGTAGTATTTTTTCCTTGCAGCCTGACATTCAAAACAAAACCCATACCGATATATAGACTGACAAGCGAGGTCAGCCCCGCACTTACAAAGGGAAGCGGAATTCCCGTATTGGGCATAAGCCCCGTAGCGACAGCGATATTTAAATAACTTTGAAAACCGATCAAGGCCGCCATACCGCTGCAGATCACCATTCCCGCCGTATCCTTTGCTCTCCTTGCGATCATAACGCACTCAAGCGCAATCAAAAATAAGAGCAAAATAACTACGCAGGAGCCGACAAAGCCAAGTTCTTCCCCGATAATTGCAAAGATAAAATCCGTCTGAGGCTCCGAAATAAAATTGCCGTTCTTGACAGAGCCGATAATATTATTGTTCAGCCCTTTTCCCCAAAGCTGACCGGAACCTATCGCCATGATCGAATTCGCCTGCTGATACCCTTCCGTATTGACGTATTCCGAAGGATGCAGCCATGCAAGAATACGCGTCTGCTGATAATCCTTAATGAGCTGCTGGTCCGGCTGTAATACGATCGTCAGAAAAATAATGACCGAAGGAATGACAACTGCCAGCACTCCCGCAATGATACGATAGTCCAGACCGCCGACGAACAGCATAACGCAGAAAATTACAATGAGCATAATGCTTGTCGACAGATCGGGCTGATTGTAAACAAGAAACAGCGGGGGCAGAAACAGCACGATCATTTTCAGAAGACTGCGGAAGGAATTGAATTTATCCCTTTGTTTCATAATAAACTGTGCGTAAAACAAAATCAACAAAATTTTTGCAAGTTCCGAAGGCTGAAACCGGATTCCGAAAATCGTAAACCAACGCTGTGCGCCGCCCGCATTATAACCCATAACTTCTACGAGGAGAAGCAGGACGATATTGAGAATATAAAAGCCCCAATAAAGGCTCAGCAGCGCCGTATAATCGAAAAGAGAAATGATAATCATCAAAAATACGCCCATAACAAGCCCCATGATCTGCTTGTCCTGAACGGATTCCTGCGCGCTCCCAATCGCCAGAACTCCAATGACGGAAATGGCGATCAGCATAATAACAAGTTTAAAATCATAATCTCTGATACGGTATCTTTTTAACATAATGTGCTCCGGTTCGTTTCATGATGCAGGTCCAGAATCGGGATGTTGGCGTACAGCATAGGGCTTTTGCCCATCCGCCCGCGCGCCGCTTCCTTTGTGATCTGAATCTCCATGCTTTTTGCGTCAATTTTCATATATTTGGATATGACCTTTGCAATGTCCGTTTTAATCATATCCATCATTTCCGGGGAACAGTTAATCCTGTCGGAAATGAGCAGAATCTTTAAGCGGTCCTTTGCCAGCTTACCCGATGATTTTTTATGAAATATATGTAATATTCTCACACCCTTACGCCTCCTTGACTTCTATGAAAAATGCCCGTTACCTTTGTCCAGATGGAAATCCGCCTTTCAAAATTTAAAAACGGCGTTTCCTGTCCGAGTACCCGGCAGCAGATATTTTTATAGGCGCGTCCGGCGAGCGTTCCGTTGCCGACGAGCGGTTCTCCCTGATTGGCGGCAATGACGACGTTTTCATCGTCCGGGACAATGCCGATTAAAGGAATGGCTAAAATATCGGAAACGTCTCCGACCGACATCATATCGCCGCGTCTCACCATATCGATCTTCAGCTTGTTGACGACAAGATCGACTCTCTCAATCTCATTTGCAGAAAGCAGTCCGATGATCCTGTCGGCGTCCCGGATGGAGGATACCTCCGGCGTCGTAATGACAAGCGCCCTGTCGGCGCCTGCGATGGCGTTCTGAAACCCCTGCTCGATGCCTGCCGGACAGTCAAGAATGATATAATCAAACTGTTCCCGGAGGGAACCGATCATCTTTACCATCTGCGCGGGATTGACCGCCGATTTGTCTCTTGTCTGGGCGGACGGCATCAGATACAGCCCCGGATACCGTTTGTCCTTGATGAGGGCCTGCTTGATGCGGCATTTTCCTTCGACAACGTCTACCAGATTGTAAACAATGCGGTTTTCCAGTCCCATGACAACGTCCAGATTCCTCAGACCGATGTCGGTATCGATCATCACGACCTTTTTCCCCATTGCAGCAAGACCTGTTCCAAGATTTGCGGTCGTAGTGGTCTTTCCTACGCCGCCTTTCCCTGACGTAATGACAATTACTTCACTCATGACGAGTACCTCCTTGTTAAAAAATCAAGTTCCCAACAGAATAAAAAATTGTCCCCTAAATTACGTCCGCGCATCCGATCAGATGGGAAGCATATTTAGTAATTCTTTTGTGACCGGTTCGATTATGATCCTGCCTTCTTTTTCGTAGGCAATTTTCGGCTGTACTTTGGGCCGGATCGACCATTTCCCCGGCTTCTTTGAAGTATCATATTTCACATTACCGACTTTGAGCTTTTCGGGAGACATTTCCAGAGCAACGACAAAATGCCCGTCCATCCCGTCTGCTCCGGCATAGGCTTCTCCATATAAGCCGCCGATAATGATAATATCTTTTTTCGCTGCGATCGAGGCGCCCGGGTATACGTCTCCGATAATAATGACGCTGGATTCTATTTCCAGTACCTCGCCGCTCTTCAGATTCCCTTTATAGAACTGTCCTTCTGTCTCATCCTTCTTTTCCACCTGATGAATTGCCTTCAGATAGGTTTGATTTTGTGTTTCGTCTTTCCCAATAAGACAAACAATGCGCAGAGCGCAGTTTGCGGCGATTTGCTGAATCAGCATTTTTTCTTCTTCCGCGGTAAGCGTGCGCCCTTCAAAGGAAATCGCCATTTTGGCGTCTTTGAAAAAGGCTGCGGATTCTTTGAATTTCATGCCGACTTCTTCCAGAAGCAGCGGAAATTCAAGCGTATGATCCAGAATAACTGCGATTCCGTTTGGAAAGCTTTTGATGATTACCGGACTGTTCATGTTGGCTCTGTTCCTTTCATCGTTTTCACTCTTTGCCGCAGCGGCGTTAATCCCCGCCTGTTCCCGACGCTTCCGGTCTGGCGGCGTTTCCGGTCAGAATGTTCTCTTCTTCGTCAGGATCGAAATAATAGCGGAACACGTCTCTTGAAATCTCCGCGGCATATGCCGAATTGTAACCGAACGCGACACGCGTCGCGACTGCGATCTCGGGGGTTTCATACGGCGCGTAGCCGATGAAAAGCGCGTGGTTCGCTCTGTTTCTGTTTTCCTGCGCCGTACCGGTCTTTCCCGCTACGGCTACGGGCATATCCTTATAATAGGACATATTTTCCACAACGCGGCGCATACCGCTGTGAACTGCGTTCCATTCATAGGCGGGCAGCTCGATCTGATTGCGCACCGCAGGCGTATAATCTTCCAGAATATTGCCGCTGTTATCGGTCAGCTTGTCGAGAAGGCTGAGCTTGTAACAGGTGCCGCTGTTGGCGATCGTCGTCGCGTAACGCGCAAGGCCGACGGTCGTTAAGTTGTTTGTACCCTGTCCGATCGCCGAACGGACGGAGTCGATATCGGACAGCTCCGGCTCCGATTCCGTAATCTCAATGCCGGACGTTTCCGTAAGCCCGAACAGATCCGCGTACTGCGCGAGCTTTTCCAGACCTCTGTCGCTGTCGTAAGCGCCGCCGATACTGCCGAGACGGTAGCCGACTTCGTAGAAAAAGTTATTGCAGGAATGTTCGATCGCGCCCGATACGTCGAGCAGACCGTGGTTGCCGCCGTTTGCGTTGATCCAGCAGCGCGGCGACGGCGTAATCTTTTCAAAAGCGCCGTAGCAGCCGATCTTTTCACCTACTCCGATCACGCCTTCTTCCATGCCGGCGACGGCGGATACGATCTTAAAGGTGGAACCGGGCGCGCTCTTCTGCTGCGTCGCGTAATTCCACATCGGTCTGGAAAGATCGTTCTGAAGCTGATTGTAATAATCGGAATCGATCGTATTGGCAAGCCGGTTCGTATCGTAGCCCGGGTACGTCACAAGCGCGAGCACCTCTCCGCTGTTTACGTCCGTCACGACGCAGGAGCCGGAGCACGGATCGAGCGCAAGCTGGGCGGGCGTAATATCCAGATTTTCAATGAGGTCCAGCATAAAGCTGTAAGCGGAAATTCTGCCGGACATAAGCTCCTGTTCCCGGCTTTCGGGCACTTCTACGATCCCCTGTTCCAGAAGCAGGCTGCACACCTGTTTTCCGGTCAGAATATCGTTCAGTATCATATAATGATAAAGTCTTTTCGAAAATTCGGCATTGTTGTCAAGCCCCTCGAAAATCGTTTCGATCAGTTGTGTGTAAATTTCTTCGGAAGATGCATATTTTGCATCCAGACCGATCTTCGTTACGTCGATCCAGTTCATTGCGATCGCATGGTTTAAATATTCCGAAAGACTGATGCTCTCTTCCGTTTTCCACGCCTGATAAACCTCATCGGAAGAATCGATCTCGCCGCTAAGCAGGATTCCTTTGCTTTCTGATTCCAGCATTGTGACGATATAGCTTTCGTATACCTGATATTCTTCCGGAAGCTCCTGATAAGGCGTCTGCTTTTCTGTCAGTTCGCTGCGGAGCTGCTCGAAAACTTCATTTTTCCGGCTGACATAGCTCTTATATACTTCCTGCTCCGTCGGCTGCGCGTTTTTCTCCTCAAAATGTGAAATATCTATGACATTGTTGTTAATCAGCGCGTAATATACGTCGTAGATCGGAATTCTGATATTGGAGGACGAAGCGGTACCGGTATCCTTTACATTGTCCAGCTTTGATACGAGGATTCCGGCGATCTTTTGTTCCAGAATATTGTAGACCGCTTTCTGCAGGTTTTTATCGATCGTCAGATAAAGATCGTTTCCGGCGGTCGGCTCTGTCCGCTCGGTAATTTCAATCACCTTTCCGAGATTATCCACATACATGACCTCGGAGCCTTTTTTGCCCTGCAGGCTCGTTTCCATGACCTGTTCGATACCTGCCTTGCCGATCGTGTCGGTCGCCGAATAAGAATCGTTCTCCTTCGAAAGCTCCGCTAGCTCGTCCTGCGAAATCTTGCCGGTATAGCCGAGAATATGGGAAAAATATATGCTGTCATCGTATTTGCGCATTCGGTCTTCCGCGATAGAAACGCCTTCCAGAATATCGCTGTTTTCCATGACGACGGCGACCGTCTTTTCATTGACGCCGGAAGCGACTGTCGTCGCAATATATTTCTGATAGCTGTTCGCGCTCATCGCATAACGGATCGTAATGACCTTGAGCAGCTTTTCCTTCGTCATGCCTTCTCCAACGACAAAGCTGTCCTTATCGTTCGAATCAGCATAGGCTCCGATCGAATACCGCTTCGTTCCTGCCAGATAAGAAATGACCTCGTCAGGCGTCGACGATTTCTCGCCGTAGGAAAGCTTATCAACCGTATCGCGTCCGTAAACGTCCGCCAGAAAGCGTTCCTTTTGCTTTCCTTCGACCGCAAACTGAAAGCTTCCGTCCTTTGCCAGTACGATATTGAAATCGTTAATAATCTTATCGCCGTTTTTTTCAATGATATCGATCAGATTTGAGATCGTTTCATTCAGTTTCTGGTTTTTATTGTTTCCCGATTCATAAACGTCCTCGATCGTAACGTTATAAGCAAGCTCGTTATAAGCAAGCAGCTCGCCGTTCCGGTCATAAATGTTTCCCCGCGTGCTCGCAATGGACCGTTCCTTGCGTATTTTCAGCTTGAAGTTATCCATGTATTCTTCTCCGTGGACGATCTGTAAAACAAACACCCTATGAAGAAGCACAATGCAGAGCGCCGAAAAACATATTATAAGAACAAATACCCTTGAGGTGATCATGTTCAGAAAACGTTCTTTTAAGTTATTAAACAAATTTCTTTGCACTCCTTTGTTCATTCTCCGTCAGCTTCTGGTCGATCTTCAATATGAGCGGATATACAATAAGAGAAACCCCTATCGTGTAAATGACCTCAGGAAGAATGATCTGTATCATATAATATCCGATCTGGAAGCGGCTGCGCAGCAAAAACAGCAGGCAGTAACAGAGACTATTATAAACAAGGTCGCTGGCGGCAATCAAAACGAGCGGCAGCTTAATGTCTTCCGGAAAAAATATTTTGCGGAAGCTGCCGTTTATGTATCCGATATACATATAGATC
>JAGARW010000112.1 GCA_017621975.1 Lachnospiraceae bacterium
CATGACTTATCATGCAAAAGAGAAATATAAGAATGTTGTCGTCAGGGAAATGAAGATATTTTCTAATATGCTTGAAGTTGTACATATATGGAATCATGATTTAGGGAAACTGAATGATAATATAATTCATTATTTGCATTACGATCATCAGATTGAACTAAACTTGCAAGGGATTGAATTAGAAGGTGCAGACTTAAGTGGAGTGGATTTAAGTGGAGCAGATCTAAGCAGAGCAGATTTAAGAGAAGCACATTTAAGCAGAGCAAATTTAAGAGGAGCAGATTTAAGAGAAGTAAAGTTAAGTAAAGCAGATCTAAGAAAAGCAGATCTAAGAGGAGCGTATCTAAGAGAAGCAAATTTAATAGGAGCAGATTTAAGTAGGGCAGATTTAAGTGATGCAAATTTAGTAGGAGCAAATTTAATAGGAGTAGATATAGGAGAAGCAGATCTAAGAAGAGCCAATTTAATGGAAGCAGATTTAAGAGGAGCATATTTATCAGGCGCCATATTTGATGAAAAACAAGTTGAGGAATTGGAAGAAGATTATGATTTGAGTGATAGCATGGTGTACATTTCTAAAACAAAGAAGCTTATAAGCTATGAAGAATATCGTATCAGGAATCAGAAAGAGTAAGGCAGGATATCCGCTTCTAAGAAGATTCCCATTCCCATAGCAGAGAAATCTGTGATACAATGATACATAACGCTAAGGGAGAACATACATATGAATATCATTACATGGCTCTACGGAGTCTTATGGGGAGACCTGTTTACGATATCGCTGCCGTCCGGCGGGAGCATGGGCGTGTCGCTTCTGGTTCTGATCCTGATACCGTCCGGCGTCTTTTTTACAATACGGTTCCGGTTTCTGCCGGTCCGTCTGTTCCCGGATATGGTCCGGGCGGCGCTTGAAAAAAAGGGCGGCAAAGACAAAGGAACGATTTCCGGTTTGCAGACGCTGATTATCGCGACGGCTACACGCGTCGGGATGGGAAATCTGGTCGGCGTGGTGGCCGCCGTTTCGGCGGGCGGCGCAGGCGCGGTGTTCTGGATGTGGGTGACGGCGGTCCTCGGCTCGAGCACGGCGTTCGCGGAGGCGGCGCTCGCGCAGCTTTACAAGGAAAAGGATCCGCTTTACGGAGGCTACCGCGGGACTCCGGCGTATTATATCCATGACTGCTTCAAAAGACGCGGGAATACAAAGAAACGTTCCGCGGCTGCGGTATTGTTCGCCCTGTCCGGGCTGATCTGCTGGTGTGGAATCAGTCAGGTGATCGGCAATTCGGTGTCGTCGGCGTTTGAGAATGCGTTTGAGATTCCGCCGCTTTATACGACGATCGGGCTGGTGGCGCTTGCCGCCGTTATCGTACTGCGCAGGAACGCGACGGTTAAGGTGCTGGACGTGCTTGTGCCGATTATGGCGGGGTGCTATTTTTTAATCACGGTGTTTCTGATCTTAAAAAATATCGGTCAGATTCCGTCGGTATTGAGCAGAATTTTTGAAGAAGCGTTCGGCGTCCGCCAAGTCGCTGCGGGCGGATTCGGCGTTGTGCTGATGAACGGGATCAAACGAGGGCTTTTCTCCAACGAGGCGGGCTCCGGTTCCGCGCCCTGCGCGGCTGCGGCTGCGGATATCAGCCATCCGGCGAAGGCGGGGCTTTTGCAGGCGTTCGGCGTTTTTATCGATACGATCGTGATTTGCAGCTGTACGGCTATGATTATGCTGTTGACGCCGCAGGAGCTTATGAGCGGAAAGGAAGGAATGGATTTGCTTCAGACGGCGATGTCGTGGCATCTGGGACGGGGCGGCGTTATCTTTATTGCGGTGACGCTCTGGCTGTTCAGCTTTTCTACATTTATCGGCATCCTTTTTTACGCGAGACCGAACGTGGCGTATCTGTTTGGCGATAACTGGACGGCGCAGACGGTTTACAAAGCGGTTGCGCTGGCGATGCTTTTTATCGGCGGACTGGCGGCGTATACGTTTGTGTGGGACTTGGGAGACGTTGGGATCGGTCTGATGACGATCTTTAATATGACGGCGCTTCTGAAGCTGTCGGGAAAGGCGGCCGGCTGCCTGAAGGAGTATGAACAGGAACGGAAACATAAGAAAAAGGGGAAAATGTGAAAATATAAAAAATAAGAAAAAACATGAAGGGAGAGACGGATTATGATTTTATGCATTGCAAAAGCTCCATGCAGAGTTTGAGGACGACGCATGGGGCAAAAATCCATGAGCGGAGAATCCGGCGCGGCAGGATTCTTTTCCAGGCGATGGAATAGTCCTCAGGCTTTGCTTTTTGACGAAACGATCTGAAATAAAAATCAAAGGAGCAAAGCAGTTATGAAAAATTTAATAAAAGAGTTAAAAACGTTTCTGATTCTTTGGAGTACGCAGTCGTTGTCGCAGCTCGGAAGCGCGATGACAAATTTTGCGCTGACGCTGTGGCTTTACCGGCAGACCGGTTCCGCGCTGGAAACGGCGCTTTTGTCGATCTGCTCTTACGCGCCGTATGTCTGCATGAGTATTTTTGCAGGCGCGGTCAGCGACAGGTGGGATAAAAAGAAAATCATGCTGATCTGCGATACGCTTGCGGCGTGCTGTACAGTTGCAGTTTTTGTCTTATTGCAAAGCGATCTGCTGCAGCCGTGGCACATGTACCTGTTAAATGCGATAAACGGTCTGATGAATACGGTGCAGCAGCCGGCGGGCGACGTCGCCATGACGCTCATTACGCCGAAACGGCGGTATCAGGCGGCGAGCGGTCTGCGCTCTTTTTCGAATTCGCTTGTGACCATACTGCATCCGGTACTCGCGACTTCCCTGTTTGCCTTTGCAGGGATCGAAGCGGTGATTTATGTGGATCTGGCGACGTTTGCGGCGGCGTTTCTGACGCTTCTTTTGTTTGTCAGGATTCCTTCTGCGGCGGGAGAAAACGCGGGAGAGCGGGAATCCTTTTCGGAGTCGGTCCGTGCGGGACTTTCCTACCTGCGCAGTCATGGGATGATCCTTACGCTGATCCTGTTTCTTGCGGGCGTGAATCTCGTAGCGTCCGCTTTTGACGCGGCGCTTCCTGCGCTGATCCTTCCGCGGGAAAACGGCGGGGAGACGGCGCTCGGTATCGTGACCTCCAGCGCGGGAATTGCAGCCTTAGCCGGGAGTCTGATCGTAACGATGCTTCCGGCGCCCAAAAATCGCATACGGGTGATTTATTTAACAATGCTGGTTTCTCTGAGTGCGGAGAATTTTTTGCTGGCCTTTTGCAGGACGCCGTTTTGGTGGTGTCTGGGGCAGGTGATCGGATGGCTGCCCGTGCCGGTCATGAATGCGAATCTGGACGTCATCCTGCGGGTAACGATTCCGGAAAGTATGCAGGGACGTGTATATTCCTGCCGGAATACGCTGCAGTTTTTTACCATTCCGCTCGGTTTCTTTCTGGGCGGCTATCTGGTGGACGAAATATGCGAGCCCGTTATGAGCGCGGCTTCGTATAACGGTATGCTGACGCGGCTCTTTGGCAGCGGCAAAGGCTCCGGGGCGGCGATGGTCATGCTGATCCTGGGAATTTCCGGGACGCTCGTCTGTCTGGGCTTTGGAAGGATTTTGCGGAAATACCGGTTTGAAGAAGAGTGAGCCTGTATGCTTGATGAAGAGCAAGCTTATCTTGCGCTCGCCGCGTTTCTATAGTATGCTGTTATCTAAGTATCCTGTTATTTCGGAAAAGAAAACGGGAGCTGGAATGGAGAGAGATATATAATAATGGAAAGAACGGGAATTTTGAAACATAAAATATTTTTGTATCTGACGGAATTTTTTGCGGGGATGTCGGTTATGGCGGTCGAGTTGGGCGCGAGCCGGCTCCTTGCGCCGTATTTCAGTTCTTCGCAGATCGTCTGGACGATTATCATCGGAACGATCATGATCGCTATGGCGCTTGGAAATATTTACGGAGGAAAGAGCGCGGACAGGCGTCCCGATCCCGACAGGCTTTACGGACGGATTCTGATCGCGGCTCTCTGGATCGCCCTGATTCCGGTGGCGGGCAAATATATCATTCTCGGCATATCGGCTCTGCTGATCTTTACAGTGGAGAGTCATTTCCTGATCATTGCGGCGTTTGCCGCCTGTATGGTGATCTTTGTTTTCCCGCTTTTTCTGCTCGGCACGGTTACGCCGTCGCTTGCAAAATATTCGACGGACAGTTTGGACGACAACGGAAAAACGGTAGGAACGCTCGGGGCGTTCAATACGATCGGAAGTATTATCGGGACCTTTGTGCCGACCTTTGTGACGATTCCGGCAGTCGGGACTTCCGTTACGTTTCTTATTTTTGCCGCGATTTTGATCGCGTTAGCCGCCGTGTACTTTGTAAACGTTCGCAGGGGGATGAAAAAGCTCGCGGCGTCCGCGCTCGTTTTTGCATTGTGCTGCGGACTTGGATATTCCGATTCGTTTGCGTTCTGGCAAAGCGATCTGACATACGAAGGGGAATCCGTCTATAATTATCTGCAGGTTTCGGAAACGGACGACCGCGTGATTCTTTCCACGAATGCGTTATTCGGCGTGCAGTCCGTTTATATGAAGGATGGCGGTCTGACCGGAATGTATTACGACTATGCGATGGCCGCGCCGCTGATGGTTTCCGGGAAAAAAGCGGAGGATATGGACGTTCTGATCCTCGGAATGGGGACCGGCACGTACGCGGTCCAGTGTAGGACTTATTTTGACGGCATATCGGTAGAGGGCGTGGAGATCGACGAAAAGATCACGAATCTTGCCAGAACCTATTTTTCCCTTCCGCAGGAGGTCAGGGTCACGACGTATGACGGAAGGGCGTTTCTGAACGCGTCGGATCAGAAATACGACGTGATTATGGTGGACGCTTATCAGGATATTACGATTCCGTTTCAGATGTCGTCGGTGGAATTTTTTACGCTTGTGAAGGAACATCTGAATGAAAACGGCGTTATGGTAGTCAATATGAATATGCGCGGAGACGAAGAAGGGAATATCAATCAATATCTTGCCGATACGATCGCTTCCGTTTTTGATACCGCGTATACGGTCGACGTAAGCGGCTCCACAAACAGGGAACTGTTCGCTTCGGACAACGGGGAGATCCTTGACGTGCTGAAAACGAATATCGGGGAGCTGGAGGATGAAGGTCTGCGGAACATGATGACGGCGGCAGCGGATCGCAGCAGCGCTTATACGGCGGGCGGTTATGTGATGACGGACGACAAAGCGCCGGTCGAGCTGCTCGGAATGCAGGTCATCGATCAGCTCATTCAGGACGAGGTCGCCGATTACAAGGAACTTTATGACCGGGAAGGGATGCAGGGAGTGATCAGGACTCTTTTGTAGAAACTTTCCGAATTTTATAGAATAAAAGCGAAAATCATGTTATACTGTTACAAATATGGTCCGCATGACGAGGCGTCATATGTTTGCAGAGAGGCGGCGGACGATGGAGGGAGATAGTACTATGAGTAGGAAATTATGGACATTGAAACTGAATACCGCGACGCTTGTGCTGATTCCGGCAGCGATCGGTATCAACTATCTGGGCAAGCTGTTTGCGCAGCTTCTGAAGCTGCCGCTTTGGCTGGACTCGATCGGCACTTGTCTGGCTGCCGCTATGGCGGGTCCGATTGCGGGTGCGATCGTCGGCGCGGTCAACAATATCATTTACGGCGTGACGGTAGACCCGATCTCGACGATCTATGCGTTGACGAATATGGGCATCGGTATTGCGGTCGGCGTTCTTGCGTACAAAGGATTTTTTAAGAGCCTGAAAGGCGCCGTAGTGGCAGGTCTGATTACGGGGCTTGTAGCCGTTGTAATCTCTACGCCGCTGAATATGCAGTTTTGGGGCGGTACAACGGGCAATATCTGGGGGGATGCGGCGTTTGCGGCATGTTCCGCAAAAGGAATGTCTCCGTGGATCGCTTCTGCGGTTGACGAGATCATTGTGGATATTCCAGACAAGATCGCGGTGCTTTTGATCGTTTGGGCGATCAGTAAAGGGCTTCCGAAGAGTCTTCTGAGCTTATACCAGAGCGGCGAGGAAATTTCGGACCTGGATTAATACATAAGAGGTGTTATACTTGAAGAGTATCAGTTTATACGAAGAAAAAGGAACGATGCTTAACAGGATGGCGCCGGAAAGCAAGCTATTGTACATTTTGACGGCAATTTTAGTGCCTGCCCTGACCGGAAGCAGATGGGCGGGCATTGCTTTTATTGCGCTGAGCGCCGCTTTGCTTCTGGCAGGCAGGGTGCTGCGAAAGACATTGCCGATCATCGGCGTTTCCGGATTTGTCCTGCTTACGGTCGTTGTCATACAAGGGATGTTCCGCGTCGGCAATGTTACGCCTCTGTTTCGGTTAGGCGGTCTTGTTTTTTATAAAGAAGGGCTTTTGTTTGCCTTTGGCATTGTCGTCAATATTTTGAATATTCTGCTGAGTTTCTGCGTGCTGATCCTGACGACGAAGCCGTCGGATCTCATTGAGAATCTTGTGCGGCGGGGCTTTTCCCCCAGGTTTGGTTACGTGTTTGTGTCGGTGTTTCAGATCATTCCGCAGATGACGGAGACGATGAGTACCATTACCGACGCGCAGCGAAGCCGCGGTATGGAGACGGAAGGCTCTCTTCTGACGCGCATTAAGGCGTTTATTCCGTTGCTTTCCCCGGTCGTCATGAGTTCCCTTGTCAATACGCGGGAACGGGCGCTTGCCCTTGAGGCGAGGGGGTTTTCCTCCCGTACTCAAAAAACTTTTTTAAATGAAGAAACGAAAACTTCCGCTGATCCGTACATACAGGCAGGATGCCTGCTTGCGTGCGCGGCGGCGGTTATCTGGAGGATCGCCGCATGGCTTATGTAACGGCACAGCATTTGAAATATCAATATCCCGGCAGCAGCGACCTGGCGCTGAACGATATTTCTTTTTCGGTGAGACCGGGAGAATTTATCGGCATTGTTGGAAAAAACGGTTCCGGCAAAAGCAGTCTCTGTCAGGCAATCGCAGGATTGATTCCTAATTTTTATAAAGGCGCTTACGGCGGAAAGCTGTTGATCGACGAGATGGAAGTACGCGGGGCGGATGCAGGCGCGCTTTGCAGCAAAGTCGGCATCGTATTTCAGAATCCGTTCAATCAGGTAACGGGAGCAAAGCTGACAGTTTATGAAGAAATCGCCTTCGGTTTGGAAAATCTGGGCATTCCAAGGGAAGAGATGAAGCGGCGCATGGAAGAGGCGATGGAGCTTCTGCACATTTCCCAATATAAGGAACGGTATCCGTTCGATCTTTCCGGGGGACAGATGCAGCGTATGGCGATTGCGGGAATTCTGGCGATGCGCCCGGAGGTCATGGTGCTGGACGAGCCTGTTTCACAGCTCGATCCGCAGGGACGCCGGGAAGTGTTTGAGGCGGTCCGGCTTTTGAGCAGGCAGGGCATTACGATTTTTATGGCGGAGCACAATATGGAGCAGATCGCGGATTTCAGCGATCGTATCATACTTTTGCATGAAGGCAGGCTTGTCTGCGTGGATACGCCGCGAGCGGTCTTTTCGCGGGACGATCTTGCGCAGTACGGAGTGCAGCCGCCTGTTTTTACAAGGCTTGCCAGAAACGCCGGCGTGCGGCTGGAAGACGGGACTTATCCGGTGACGCTGGAAGAGGCGGAGGAGCTGTTTGCGGCGAAGAGGCGCATGGAATAAAATACGGATGGAATCAGACACGGAAACGAGGAAGCGGATGAGCCAGATCAAAATAGAAAACCTTCATTTCTCCTACAGACCGCAGGAAGAAATACTGAAGGGGCTGAATCTTACAATCGATGAAAGAAGCACGGCGATTATCGGACAGAACGGAGCCGGGAAGACAACGTTTGTCAAGCTGCTGAAAGGGCTTCTCCGCCCGACGGAGGGCAGGATACTGCTCGGCGATACCGATATCGCCGGACTGACGGCGGCAAAGCTGGCGGGGCGTATCGGCATGGTGTTCCAGAACCCGAACGATCAGATCTTTAAAAATACGGTAATAGACGAGGTCATGTTCGGTCCGCTGCAGATCGGTATGAGCCGGCAGGAGGCGGAGGAGAGCGCAAGGCGGGCGATCGCGTCGGCAGGGCTTGGCGGAATGGAACGGAAAAATCCGTATGACCTCGGATTATCAGTCCGAAAGCTGATCGCGATCGCGTCGATCCTGGCAATGAATACGGAGACGGTTATTTTTGACGAGCCGACGATCGCACAGGATTATGCGGGAAGGGAACGGATCAAAGAGATCATGCGTTCGCTTCGCCGGGAGGGCAGAGGGGTCGTTACGATCATACACGACATGGATTTTGTGGCGGAAGTGTTTGAACGCGTTATTGTGTTTGCAGAAGGACGCGTGCTGGCTGACGGAACGGCAAAGGAAGTGTTTGCGGACACTGAGGTATTGCGGAAAGCATATTTGGAACAGCCGAGTGTGACGAGGCTTGGCAGAGAGCTTGGCTATGAAGGCGTTTTCTTGAAGGTAGAGGAAATGGCTGCGCTTTTTGCAAAGAAAGCCGAAAGGAAATGAAAAGGAAACAGGAAACGGTATGAAATTAGGAATCAGATTCGCGGCGGCGGCAGGCTGTCTTGCACTGCTGCTGACGGGCTGCGGCAAAGCCGGCGCGGGAGAAAATATCGATCAGGGAATGGCTGCGATCGAAGCGCTTGATTATGAGGGGGCGCTTGCTTTTTTTGAAAAAGCGCTTGTTGAGAATGAGGATAAGGAGCTTTTGTACCGCGGACAGGGGATCGCCTATATCGGGCTGACGCAGTACGAAGAGGCGGCGGAAGCATTGGAAAAATCGCTTTCGTCATGCAGCGGCTTTGTCGGCGATCTGGAATTTGATACGAATTATTATTTGGCGGCTGCTTATTACAAAAGCGGCAATATAGACGGCGCGGCGCAGGTATACGATGCGATTCTCGGTATGCGCGATACGGAAAAGGACGCGTATTATCTACGGGGCGCGTTGGAGCTGGAAAAAGAAGATTTCGATCGGGCAAAAGCGGATTTTGACAAGGCGATCGCGCTTGATCCGAAGGATTATGATTGTCTGCTCGACATTTATCAGAGTCTGGAGCGGAGCGGCTACCGGGAAGCGGGAGAAGAATATTTGCAGACGGCGCTTACGGAAGGCGGCGATTCCATTTCAGACTATGACAGGGGCAGACTGTACTACTACCTGAGGGACTATGACAACGCAAAGAACAGTCTGGAAAAGGCAAGAGATACCGGCAGTGCGGAAGCGGTGCTTTTCCTTGGCAGGACATACGAGGCGCTTGGCGATTTTAATTATGCTTCCAGCGTATATGCAAATTATCTGGAAAGCGATCCCGATACGCCGGAAATACAGAATCAGCTCGGCATCTGCAAGATGCAGATGGGCGATTATGAGGCGGCGCTCGAGGCGTTTGCTTCCGGGCTTGCCTGCGAGGACAAGACTTACATGCAGACATTGAAATATAATGAGATCGCCGCTTATGAGCATTTGTCGCAGTTTAAAAAAGCGACGGTGCTGATGGAGAGCTATCTGCAGTCGTATCCCGACGATGAAAAGGCGAAGCGGGAGTATGAGTTTTTGAAAACACGGTAAAATTAAACGTCTTTGATTTGAGCGGATTTTGTCTGACTGCACAAGTATTTCATTTTCTGTTCCAGAGCTTCGGATATAAGTCTTTCTAAGCGTTTTGACCATCGTCTGAGAAAAGCTGACGCAACCGGCGAAGATTCGCCATCCATGGCTCAGCTTCGCCTTTTTCGGACGTCGTGTCCGAAAATTGCCGTATACTGACAAAACGCTAAGAAAGTCTAATATCCTGCGCAGTCGCAGAAAATGAAATAGCTTGTGCAATTTGACACAATCCGCTCAAACCAAGAGCTTTTGAAACCCGGATCAATACGGGAGAAATTGTGAAGGAATTCTTAATTTTCAATTCTGGAACCGGGAATTTTATGTGAACCATTGACAGGATTGCTTTTGTTTGCTATTGTGTTGAAATAAGGCAAGATACAATATCGTGTATGATGCCGGTTTACATAATATGTTTTTCAGAGACGTCCGGTCAGGGCGTTTTGAGATGGAAACGGAGGAGGAAGTATGAAATTTCATTTAAAAAAGCTGCTCCCGACGGTATGCGCATTCGGATTGTTCTTTGCGTGCGGCATGACCGTATTTGCCGGAAACCAGCCAAAACTTGAGGTGTCTGAGAGCGTAGTCTCTGTATCGCATGACGATACAAGCGAAAAGGTAAAGGTAAAGGTAAAGGAGTGGAAGGCGTCGAAGGCGTTTGTCGTAAAATATGCGGTAGACGATTCCAGTATTGCAAAGGTTGAACTCGACAGCCAGAAAAGCGATTCCTTTAAGCTCAAGATCAAGGCAAAGGGGACAGGCAGTACCGTCGTTAAGGTATGGCTTGACGGTTACAGCAGAAGCTGCCAGTATATCATCGTAAATTCCATTTACTATCAGCGTGATGAAGAAGACGGCTATTCCGTAAGGCATTACGGCTATATGACCGGTAAGAACGGAGAAGCCGCGACGATCGACGACTTTGAGGTCGAGAACGTAGACGGCGAGGAACGGTTGTATGTATATTTCACGTTAAAGGACAAAGGGCAGGGAGACGGCTCGCAAATTACTTTTACGGCAAAGTGTGAAGAGGACGACGGCGATTCGCTCGGCAATGTGACGGCAATAGCGAGCGGCATGGTAGAAGGCGGAAGCGGCTATAAGGTTTATTTCAAGCTTCCGAACAAGACGTCCGTTATCAAGCTTGTAAACGACGACCTGTAAGCAATTACACAGGATGATAGAACGATAAGACAGGAAACGATAAAAGCGCATGGGAAACATCCATGCGTTTTTGTATTTGGGAGAAAGAAGCCTTGGCGCGTTAAATTTTGGTTGTGATTTGTCGATATAATAAATAAGAACATGCAAACGGAGTTGCTGTGGATCGTTAGAAAGGAGTCTGAATTCATATGAAAATAGCGGGTAGTTCTGTAGCAATGGAATCTGCGCATCGGGAGTTTTCTTATCAGCACAAAGAGTCGGTAACGATGAAGGCGGCCGTATCCAAGGATCTGCCGAGTGCGATTCTGACTTTGTCTGCGGAAGCGGAAGGAAAAAGCTATACGGAGAGTATGGAGGAATACCAGAAGCGGCAGAAGGAAGAGGCGGCAAAAAAGCGGGAAGAAAATGAAACGAAGGCATGGCAGGATATGGCGGAGCGGCTGAATGAGAATAAAACGCAGCCCGTTAAACTGTCGGACGAATATGAAATGAAACTGAAAATGCTCCGCCAGCTTCTTGAGGCGCTGCGGGGAGGAAACAAATCCGCCGCATGGTATCAAAAGAGAACGGATGCAAACGGAATTTTGGATCTTAGGTCTGAAGCGCTGCGGCAAAGTAAGCCGCTTCAGTCCGATATGTCGTATTCCGCTTCTGCGGGTATATCTGCTTCCGTTTCTGCCGGAGCATCGGTTTCGGTTTCCGCCGGCGTCTCGTCGTCTGTTTCCGTGGGGACGACATCATCTGGGACGATGTGGCAGAGGGTGACGGCGACTTCCGGTTTTATGAGCGAGTCGGAAAGCACAACGTTCGCTTCGCAGGGAATCGCCTGTACGGAAGACGGGAGAAGCATATCGTTTCAGGTCGAAGTATCGATGTCAAGGTCTTTCATGAGCAGGTTCGATACGCTTGAAGTACAGAACTATGTTATGACAGATCCGCTTATGATTAATCTGGATACAAATATAGTCTCAGTCAGCGACCAGAAATTTTTATTCGATCTGGATTCGGACGGAAAAAAGGAGGAAATATCGTTTGCCGGTTCCGGCAGCGGCTTCCTTGCTCTGGACAAAAACGGGGACGGCGTTATAAACGACGGTTCGGAATTGTTCGGAACGTCAAGCGGAGACGGTTTCAAAGATCTGGCTGCTTATGACGAGGATGGAAACGGCTGGATCGACGAGAACGACGGTATTTTTAAGCGTCTGAAGGTATGGACGAAGGATGAGGACGGCAAGGACCGGCTCATGGATTTGAAAGCCGCAGATGTCGGAGCGATCTACCTTGGAGCCGCCCGCACGGAATTCCAGTTAAAGGATGATGCGAACAGGACAAACGGGGCGGTCAGGAAGACCGGAATTTATCTGAAAGAAAGCACCGGGCAGGCAGGAACGCTGAATCATGTGGATTTGGCGCTTTAAATAGTGTATAATAAGCGCATGGATGAAGAACCCATGCGCTTTTGTCATGTTAAGAGATAGAAGCGGACGGGAAAACAGAAGAATAAGGAGAAAAGTGCAATGATTCAGAAGTTGATTGACGGAATTCAAAAGACAGGAGCGCCGATCGTAGTCGGGCTTGACCCGATGCTTTCCTATATTCCGGAGCATATTACAAAAAAAGCGTACGAACAGTACGGCGAGACACTGAAAGGGGCAGGCGAGGCAATCTGGCAGTTCAACAAAGGAATCGTGGATGCGGTATGCGATCTTGTACCGGCGGTGAAGCCGCAGATCGCTATGTACGAGCAATTCGGAATCGAAGGACTGCTTGCTTTTGAAAAGACAGTGCGCTACTGTAAGGAAAAAGGGCTTGTTGTGATCGGCGATATTAAGCGGGGCGATATCGGTTCCACGTCCGAAGCATATGCGGTAGGGCATCTTGGCAGGGTGCAGGTCGGTTCTAAAGAATATTATGGCTTTGACGAAGACTTTGCGACAGTTAATCCGTATCTTGGTTCGGACGGCGTCAAACCGTTTATCAATGTATGCAAAAAAGAGAAGAAGGGGCTTTTTATTCTTGTTAAGACGTCTAATCCGAGCAGCGGCGAGTTCCAGGACAGACTGGTTGACGGCAGACCGCTCTATGAGATCGTCGGCGAGCAGGTTGCAAAATGGGGCGAAGAGCTGATGGGAGATTCGTACAGCTATATTGGCGCAGTCGTCGGCGCGACTTATCCGGAGATGGGAAAGGCGCTTCGCAAGATTATGCCGAAGTCCTATATCCTTGTGCCGGGCTACGGCGCGCAGGGCGGCAAGGGCGCAGATCTTGTACACTTTTTCAATGAGGACGGACTCGGCGCGATCGTCAATTCCTCCCGCGGTATTATTGCGGCTTATAAGCAGGAAAAATATGCGGCATTCGGCAGCGAACATTATGCGGACGCTTCCAGAGCGGCAGTGCTCGATATGAAGGAGGACATCGCTTCCGCATTGGCGGCGCGCGGATAATTCGTTGAAAGATGCGGCGGTTCATGATAAAATATCGTTAGCGGGTGGTAACAGGCTTTGCCTGCTTATTACGGGCGGATATAAAACTGACAGACGGGAGGATTCTTGATCATATGGAACAGTACAAGCAGGAATTTATTGAATTTATGGTGGAGAGTAATGTGCTGAAATTCGGCGATTTTACGCTGAAAAGCGGCAGAAAATCACCGTTTTTTATGAATGCGGGCTCTTACGTGACAGGTACGCAGCTGCGTCGGCTCGGACAGTATTATGCGAAAGCGATTCACGATAATTACGGCGTGGATTTTGATATTTTGTTTGGACCGGCATATAAGGGCATTCCGCTTGGTGTGGCGACTGTTATGGCAATCAGCGAATTGTATGGTAAAGACGTGAAATACTGCTCTAACCGGAAAGAGATCAAGGATCACGGAGACGCGGGTATTTTGCTCGGCAGCCCGGTCAGGGACGGCGATAAGGTCGTTATTATCGAAGATGTAACGACGTCGGGGAAATCTATTGAAGAGACGTTTCCGATCCTGAAAGCGCAGGGAGACGTAGAGATCGTGGGCTTGATCGTATCGCTGAACCGTATGGAAAAGGGACAGTCGGGCGACCAGAGCGCGCTACAGGAAATTCAGGAAAAATACGGTTTCCCTACGGCGGCGATCGTGACAATGGAAGAGGTCGCCTCTTATCTCTATCGGAAAGAATATAACGGTAAGGTCTATATTGACGACGCGATGAAAGCGTCGATCGATGCATACTATGCGGTTTACGGCGCAAAATAAATATCCCGCGGCGGGATGTCGACAAGGAAAAGGAGCTTGAAACGGATGGAAGAAAAAGCGTATAAGACAATGGGCAGGACAGGCGGTCTTAATATTACACTCGGAGTCGTTGCGATCGTTGCAGGGATTGCGGGCGGCGTCCTTCTGATTGTCAGCGGAGCAAGACTGCTTGCGGCGAAGTCCAAATTGTTATTCTGATGCGGAAGCGTTTCGCAAAAAGCAGGAGGCGTCATGGCTCATAAAAAAAATTATATTTTTACAAATAAGGAGCATCCCCAGAAGGGTATTATGTCAACCATTTTGGGGATTATTTCTGCGGCGTCCATTGCGCTGACACTGTATTTTACATTTTTAAACGGCGGCAGCGCGCAGCCCCGCTATGGTGCGGCTGCATTATTTGCGGTATTATTTGCGGCGGCGGGACTGGCGCTCGGCATTATGTCCAAAATGGAACCGGATAAATATTATCTGTTTTCTTATCTGGGAATCATAATCAACAGTCTGGTTCTGGCTGGCGTCGGATTTATTTTATTTGCAGGAGCATATGGGATATGACAGAGAACGGAATGGAATCGATCGTAGAAGAACGTTTTATATTGGCGGCGGAACGGGTGAGGCAGATTGCCCGGATGACGGAAGAGGAGAGGAAAGCCGCGGACGGCTATGCGCCGTATTTTCAGAAAACGGCTTCTTATATCGAAAAGCTGCTTTCCGTATGGGAGCGGCGCGCAGCGGAGAAGGCAGAGAGCGGACGGGAAAAACCGGCGCTTGCGCAGCTTCGCGCGCGCAATAAGGCGTTATATGAGGATATTTTACCGGAACATTACGATACATGTTACGGTAATCCGGCATATACGGTTTCCCGCTACGGTGAGGATATGGGCAGGCTGCTTGCTTTCCTGTATGCCGAATTGCACAGCCAGATCGAATCGGTCTATGAAGGCGATATGGATGAGCTGACGATACGGATGGAGTTGTTTCTGGAGATTTATCAGGCGTTTGTCTGCGCCGGGGAGGAAACCGGAGGAGCGCCGTCCTATGAAGAACTGCGGCAGATCGTATACTGGTTTGTCAGCGATTATTCGGAAATTGAATCCGAGAAGCGGGTACGCAGTCAGTTAGACCCGCAGAAGGATTTTTTCCTGCGGATCGTGATGGAAAGCGATCTAAGCAGTCCTGCGTATTTGTATGAATACGGAGAATATATTACAGAAAATGAAGAAAAGCTGTCGGCATATTTAAACTCTCTGCCGCAGGAGACGATCCGCCAAATGGCGGATACGTTTACGGAAGGCTACAGGATCGGTTTTATTGCAGGCGGCAAAGATATTACAAAGAAAAAAACGGTCAACATCCGTTATA
>JAGARW010000113.1 GCA_017621975.1 Lachnospiraceae bacterium
ACTTCTCCGATGTAGATTATGAGGATGACGATATGGAGGATGAACGCCTGGGAAAAACTAATCCCCTCAGTGCATCAAAAACGCATTGGGGGGAGGATAGCAAATGAGCTCTTGATGATGATACGGGGCAGAAAAAAACGGTCGAAAGAGGTTTCTTTGTATGAACCGATCGGGACAGACAAGGAAGGCAACGAGATCAGCCTGCTTGACATTATTGAAAATGAGCAGACAGACATTCTGGAACAGATGGAACTGAAGCGAAGCGCCGGAAAACTCGGCGAACTGCTCATGACGAGACTGGATGAGCGGGAGAGAGAAATTATTTGTATGAGATACGGGATCATGCCTGCGCAGGGAGAAACTGCTTCCGGCGCCCGTCCGGTTTTGATCGGGCGCGGCGACGAGATCACGCAGCGGGAAATCGGCGCGATGCTCGGCATTTCAAGAAGCTATGTGTCAAGGATTGAAAAGCGTGCGCTTCAAAAGCTCAGAGAAGGCTTTGAAGCGCGGTAGGACGATAGAGATAACGGTTTGGAAGCACGATTGCCGGGAGCGTTTGCATTCTCTGGCGAAAATGCTTCGGAATGGAGGAAACAATGTCGGTAACGATAGAGGAAATCTTAACGGAGGCAGTAAAGGCGGGGGCTTCCGATGTGCATATCGTAGCGGGAACCCCTCCGTGGATGCGTGTGAACGGCAGGTTTGCCGCTATGGCGTATCCAAAGCTGTTTGCGGCGGACACTCTTTCGCTGCTTGTCAGCGTTATGACGGAGGCGCAGCGCAATCAGTTTGAACAATGCGGGGAATACGATGTGTCGTTTACCGTGCGCGGCATCGGAAGATTTCGTGCGAGCGCCTATAAGCAGTCGGGCAGTGCGGCGATGGTACTCCGCCCGATCGGAATGCATGCGCCGTCTTCGGAAAGCCTTGGCATACCGGAACACGTTATGGAGCTTTCCCGGAAGGAAAGCGGGCTGATTCTCGTAGCAGGACCTTCGGGAAGCGGCAGGACGACAACGCTTGCGGCGCTCATCGACCGGATCAACAGCATACGGGAAGCGCATATCCTGACATTGGAGCATCCGATCGAATACGTTCATCCGCATAAGCTTTCGATCGTCAGCCAGCGGGAAGTAGGGACAGACTGCGGAAGCTATGCTTCGGGACTGCGCGCCGCCCTTCGGGAGGACGCGGACGTTATCATGGCGGCGGAACTGTCGGATACGGAAACGATCTGCGCCGCTCTCACAGCGGCTGAGACAGGCAGCCTTGTGTTATCGACGCTGCATACGACGGAAGCCGCGGAGGCGGTAGAGCGGATCGCCGACCTTTTTCTGCCGCATCAACAGCGCCAGATCCGCGCGCGTACGGCAAATGTTCTGGAGGCGGTTATTTTCCAGCAGCTTGTGCCGGACAAAAAGCAGCAGTGCCGAAAAGCGTCGTTTGAAGTGCTGCATGTGACGCCCGATGTACGGGAGCTTCTGCGCGGGGGTCGGACAGAGGAGCTTTCCGAACTGATGAAAAAGGAGCGGAAGGCTGACGGAAACTGAATCAATTTAAGACTTGTATTTTAGATTGGATTCCCATATAATAACGGTATGGGAATCTTTTTTTGTGCGGCGCGTCTTTGCCGCAGGGGTTTCTTTTTCATATTTTTTTCATTACGCGGCAGTTCGCCGTATATTTTCCACGTGATATGAATAAATAAACAGGCAAAGGAGAGAAAATGTTCAGTACAATACTATCGGGCGCTTTCTGCGGAATCGAAAGCTATCTCGTTTCGGTAGAGGTCGATGTGTCGCAGGGACTTCCGTGCATGGAAATGATCGGCGCATTGAGCAGGGAAGCGGGAGAAGCAAAGGAACGGATTCGGGTTGCGCTCAAAAATACGGGAATCCGCATACCGCCGTCGAGAATCACGATCAATCTGTCGCCGGCGGAGCGGCATAAAAGCGGGACGGCGTTCGACCTGCCGGCGGCAGTCGGCTTGCTTGTTTCAATGGGCGAGCTTGCGGCGGAGCGCACAAAGGGGATTCTTTTTGCAGGAGAGCTTGGATTAAACGGAGAACTAAAGCCGGTAAGAGGCGTTTTGCCGATCGTACGCTGCGCGCAGGCGGCGGGGATCACAACCTGTATCGTGCCGGAAAAAAACGGCGCGGAGGCGGCTGTGGCGGGTACGATGCGCGTTTACGGCGCGTCGTGTCTTTCCGAGGTCATTCATGGGCTGCGGGACGGAATGGAGAGGGCGGGGCTGTATCCGCTTTCCGTTCCTGCACAGGAGGAAACGCTTCCTTCTACAGTCGATTTTGCGGAAATCGCCGGACAGGAAAACGTGCGGCGCGCCGCCGAGATCGCCGCCGCCGGGTTTCACCATATGCTGCTGATCGGTCCGCCGGGCGGCGGAAAAACAATAATCGCAAAAAGGATGCCGACGATCTTACCGCCGTTATCCAGGGAAGAGAGCCTCGAAGTTTCAGAGCTATACAGCGTATGCGGCAGACTGCCGGACGGGAGGGTATTGAAGCGGCGGCCGTTTCTTGCGCCGCATCATACGGTTACGGCGGCTGCGCTTACGGGCGGCGGCAGGATTCCGTCGCCGGGCGCAGTCAGTCTTGCGCACAGAGGCGTACTCTTTCTTGACGAGCTGACGGAATTCAGGCGCGGCGTTCTGGATGTTCTGCGTCAGCCGCTTGAGGATAAAAAAGTACAAATTGCCAGAAACTATGGTACGGTCGAATATCCGTCGGATTTTATGCTGATCGGCGCAATGAATCCGTGTCCGTGCGGTCATTACCCGGACGAAACGCGCTGCCGATGCGGCGAAACACAGATCAGACGCTATCTTGCCCATGTATCGGGACCGCTTCTGGACAGGTTTGATCTGTGTGTTGAAGTGCGGCCGGTTGAAACGAAGGAACTTCTTGGGAAAGGACGCGGAGAGAGCAGCGCGCAGATACGCAGCCGGGTGACGGCTGCGAGAAGCATGGCGCAGGAACGTTTTCGCGGCGCGGGCATACGGTTTAACGGAGAGATGGATACCGGTATGCTGGAACGGTTCTGCACGCTGGAGGATAAGGCACGGGCGCAGCTTGCCCGCGCGGCGGAGCTGTTTTCCCTAAGCGGGCGCGCCTGCCACAAGGTACTCCGCACTGCGCGGACGATTGCCGATCTGGACGGTTCGGAAAGCATTTGTACGCATCATATCAACGAGGCGGTCTATTACCGGACGGCAGCGGGCAGATATTGGGAAAGGAGCGGATGCCGATGAGAGAAGGCAGGGGACGTTGGAAGGGGGAAGACGGTTGGCGGAAGAGGCGATAAAAGAAGAACGATGCGTTCGCAGGACGGACAGTGCATATCCGCAGAGAATGCGCGGTCTGCGGGGAATGCCGGATGCGCTGCGTTACCGCGGCTGCCTGCCGGAGGAAGGAAGGGCGGCGGTCGCCGTGATCGGCGCGAGAACGTGCAGCTCGTACGGCAGGGAAATGGCGCAGTGGTTTGCAGGAGAGCTTGCGGCGGCGGGCGTACAGATTGTCAGCGGCATGGCGCGCGGCGTCGACGGCATCGCCCAGCAGGCTGCGCTTGACCGGGGCGGAAAAAGCTTCGCTGTGCTCGGCTGCGGGACGGACGTCTGTTATCCGAAGGAAAACGAAGAATTGTATGAAAGGCTGCTGACAGAGGGCGGAATCGTTTCCGAACATCCTGCCGGGACGCCTCCGATCGCATGCCATTTCCCGACGCGCAACCGTATTATCAGCGCATTATCCGATCTTGTGCTTGTAGTCGAGGCGCGCGAGCGAAGCGGCACGCTGATCACAGTGGACTTTGCGCTCGAACAGGGAAAGGATGTGTATGTCCTGCCGGGACGCGTCAGCGACAGCTTGAGCGGCGGCTGCAACAGACTGCTCCGGCAGGGCGCGGGCGTTGCGCTGCATCCTTCCGACATCCTGGAAGCGCTTTCTTTATCCGGGGCATATGTCAGAAAGAGCGCAGGAAAAGTCCTGCCGCGCAAAAAGCGCGCGGCGGACTGCGGGCGGACGGCGCTCTGCCGTGCGGACGGGACGGCGAGAGAGCGCGGAGCGACGGAAAAACAAACGCAGGAGCTGACAGACGGATTGCCTGCCCTTTCGGAGATGATTTTGGCGCAGCTTGACAGCCGTCCGGTTTCCGCGGAGGAACTGTATGACAAGATCAGAGTTGACGCGCCCGGAACGGAGATGAAAATGCCGGAAATG
>JAGARW010000114.1 GCA_017621975.1 Lachnospiraceae bacterium
ATACTCATTTCCTCTCATTATTCATTATTATTTAAACACGATATAGGTCGTTATGACACCATTGTCACTTCCGGCTGCCGCTATATTTTTCTTTTCCAGATTTGCGCCGTTTATATAAAGAATCTTACCGCTCGTCTTAACCGTCAGGTTCTCATCCTCCGGCGTCTGCGTTATAATAATCTTCCGGCTTCCCATTTCCATAAGTTCCTCCTTCCGGATCGAAGGCGTCTCTTCCGTCGTATCCGCATCCGCTTCAAATCCGGCTTCGTACAGTTCGACATCCAGATCATATCCGGCATCATATGCTTCCGATACGGTTCCGTAGAAAAACGGATAGCCGTTAAATCCGCTGTAGTCCTCCGCCGTCTTATACTCCATCGTCAGCACCGCTCTGTCTTTTTTGATTTCCAGCTTTTTGACGACGACCCTGTCGTCTCCCGCTTCCGCATTGTAATCGGCTGCATTCTGAAGTACGAACTGCTTTAAGGATTCTTCGTCAAAATATTCTCCCACAAACGCTTCCTCGATCGTACTTACGACTACGCCGTCCTTTTTGACAGTCACCAGATTGCTTCCGTTATTTTCCGTTTCTGCTTCCGTCCCCGCCGCCTGACTGCCGCCGCTCTTCCCACAGCCGCACAGACTAAAAAGAAGCACCGAAAAAACACACGCTGTTCTAATCCATTTTTTCATTTTCTATTACCATGCCATTTCCGGCGGCATATAAGTGCCGCAAACTTAGGATTCTACATCCCGATTTTTTATTATAACGAAATTACCCTAGTTTTTCAACACACAATTTATCAAGCACTTCCAGACTCTTGAAATCCCTGTCCATGACCCGTTTCCGCGCCCTCTGTGCGATCGTTCCAAGTTCTCCGAGCACTTGCCGGGAAACCGTAAAGGTATAGAGCTTTTCGATCGTTGAACTCACAATATAAGAAACCGCGTAGCGTGTCGACTCATCCGCCTGCATATCCGCCGGAACGCCCGGAAATTCCCCGTTCACAGCCATTGCCTTAATCTCAAATATGTAACGTACCAATTCATTTAAAAGACGCTCATTCTGCAGCGCCCGCATCGACTGATAAAGGAGCTTCAGCATTTCTTTTTCATCATTATTTTCTCTTGTATAATAATCCGCAATCTCCAGAAAATAAATCCCGTAATAGGCTCCCTCAAAATCCGTCCTAAGGCTCTCAAAATAATTGCTGATGTCAGCCTCCATAATATTGTAGGACGTTCTGCCGACAAACAGCTTAAACGTGCCAAAAGAGAAAGGATTTGCTGCTGCCGAAAAACGGCTTGTCTGTTTTCTCGCCCCCTTGGCAAATGCAGAAATCTTTCCTCTTTCTTTTGTCAGCAGCACCACGCTTCTGTCGTACTCACCTACAGGTATCGTTTTGATTACCATTCCCGTCACTGTCACGAAATCCTGCATACATCTGTTCTCCTGCCCGCTGCGCCGCGCGCTCCGACGTCTCTCTCCGCTTAAATTCAAGATAATCGGAGATTTTGCCGGAACAGGTAAACCGTTCCCATTCGCCTTCTGCTTTCATCTTGCGCCCCCTGTCTGTTGTATACTGATAGGGTCTGCACATTTTGATTTTCTATGCGCCCGGAACGTTCCCTTTTCTTTCCAAATTCCCCGTGTTTTCTTTATTCGATCTCGTCCTGCCGATAGCCGAAGTTTTTGAGCAGGAAATCGCTGTCGCGCCAGTCTTTTTTTACCTTCACCCAGAGTTGGAGATTGACCTTGCACTCAAGCAGTTCCTCGATATCCTTCCTTGCCGCGGAGCCGATCTTTTTGAGCATGCTTCCCTGTTTGCCGATAATAATGCCTTTATGGGAATCCCGCTCGCAGACGATCGTCGCCTCGATATCGACGATCTTTTTGCGGTATTTCATCCGTTCGATCGAAACGGCGATGCCATGAGGAATTTCATCCTCAAGACAGCGCAGCGCTTTCTCACGGATCAGCTCCGCCACGATCTGACGCTCCGGCTGGTCGGTGATCGTATCTTCATCGTAAAACGCCGGACCGTAGGGGAGATATTTCATGATGCACGCCACAAGCTCTTCCGTATTATCTCCGCGCAGCGCCGAAACCGGAACGATCTCTTCAAAATCCATTTCCTTGCGGTAGGTATCGATAAAAAGAAGCACCTCTTCTTTTTTGACCGTATCCGTCTTGTTGATGACAAGAATCACAGGCGTGCCGCATTTTTTCAATACTTCGATAATGTGCCGCTCTCCCGCTCCGATAAAGGTCGACGGTTCCACGAGCCAGAGCACGACGTCGACGTCCCTGACTGTCCGCTCGGCTACATTTACCATATAATTGCCCAGCTTGTTTTTCGCCTTGTGAATACCGGGCGTATCGAGAAACACGATCTGTCCTTCCTGCGATGTGTATACCGTCTGAATGCGGTTTCTTGTTGTCTGCGGCTTATTGGATGTGATCGCAATCTTCTGTCCGATGATACGGTTCATCAAAGTTGATTTTCCGACGTTCGGTCTGCCGATCAGCGCCGCGAATCCTGCCTTATACTGCTCTTCCATTTCCCGTTTTCCTTATTCCTTTTCTTTTTGTTCTCCCTGCTGCGCCGCTTCCTGCTTCCCTGGCGCTGCCGGAGGAATTTCCTCGTAATCTGCTTCTATGCTGCCGCGCGCCTGTTTTTTCTGACGTCTTTTTTCCTTTCTTTTTTTCAGCAACTTTCGGATCAGACGAATAAGCAGTACAAAGATGAAAATTCCGACTGCCCAGACGATCAGAAACGGCAGACTGATAATCAGTTCGATTCCCATATCCTCCAGACCGTCAAGCACTCTTTGGACATTATTTTTAAGTCCGGTAACGATCTCGTCCCACGCGCTCACCTCTGCCGGAGGCGTAAATACTTCCACTTCGCTGATGCTGATATATACGGTGCTGTAGCTTACCTGATTGTCGATCGCGCGGAGCTGCGACTCCATACTTTCGATCTGATAACGCACTTCCGAAAGCCGTCCTTCGATCTCGATCAGATCCGTCACCGTTTCCGCCTGACCAAGCAGCTCCATCAGCCGTTCCCGCTCGGCAAGCAGAGACTTTTTATGCGCCTCCAGATCTACGTAAGTCAGCGTCACATCCTGCACGGACTCATTGCGGTATGTAATATTGGACTGCTCGCCCACCTGATGGATAAAGCCGTCCAGATGCTCCGAGGGCACTCTTGCGGTCATATTTCCGTAACGCGCGCTCTCGCCCGCATAGCCGCTCACATTAAAATTCTCCACATAACCGCCAAGCCGCTCCACTTCCGCATTGATCGTTTCAATCAGCTCGTCGAACTGTCTTGTTTCTACGTCCAGATCGACGTTTTTAATCAGTTTTTTGGAAATGTCAGTTTCCGCCACATTCGCCGCGGCGCCTGTCGCTCCGGACAGCTCTCCTCCATCCGTCTCTCCGTAAAACGGTTCCTCCGCAGAGGCCTCGGCTACGGCATATTCTTCCGCGGCGGAAAAATCTGCCACGGAAGATGTATTTCCTGCCGCTGCAGCTGCTTTTTCTGTCACGACGTCCTGATAGGACGCCGAAGACGCGTACATTCCCGCGTCCGCCGCGGCGTCTTCAGTAACCGCCTCCGTATATGCGTTCTGCGCACCGCCGCAGGCGGTCAGGCACAG
>JAGARW010000115.1 GCA_017621975.1 Lachnospiraceae bacterium
CGGTTGCTCTCTTTTATGTCTTTATTATAGACCGGAATGCAGGAAGTTTCAAGAGGTAAAATAAAAATCAGACGATTTTACGGTGCGTTGAGTGAAGATAGTAATAGGCGTATAATAGGCAAAAGGGTTGAAAAGCCAGTAAAATTAAGCATCCTTGTGTTAATGCGACGACAGCGCAGGGGATTGTATAAGAAAAATATTTTACAAAGTGCATAGAATATGGAATGGCGCGGTGGCTGAGAATGGCTTGACTACGCCGTTTCTTTTTTATGCCGATTGTGCAGATTAACGGGAAAATTTGGCGGAAATAGCCTGCTTAAATTTATAATAGGCATACAATAGGCGTATGATAGGCAAGAGGGTTGCAAAGCAGGTAAAATCAAGCGTCCTTGTATTAATGCCATGACCACGCAGAGCGGCGCTTTGTGTTATTGATAAAAATGCACAAATAACCGCCGGATGGAATGGTTCATGAAATCTTGACATCCGGTTTCTTTATTGCTAGAATATAACAGTGATATATAACAATGTTATATGGGAGAAAACAAATGAGTGCGGACGAGCAGACGACTTTGGATATGATCCATGCGGCGGCAAAAACCGAATTTCTGGAAAAAGGCTTTCAAGCCGCTTCCCTGCGCAATATCGTGAGGACAGCAGGCGTTACGACGGGCGCTTTTTACGGTTACTATGACAGCAAAGAAGCGCTGTTTGAAGCCTTGGTCAAAACACAGCATGAAACCTTTATGAATTGTTACTGCAAAGCGCAGGAAGCGTTTGCGGGGCTGCCTCCCAGTGAACAGCCTGATAACATGGGAGAAATCAGCGGAAAGTGTATGCACGATATGCTGCTTTACATGTATGAAAATCGGGATGAATTCAAGCTGATTCTTACCTGTTCGGAAGGAACGCGGTTTGCAGGGATGATCGATGAAATGGTAGAAATAGAAATCAAGGGAACGCATGACTATCAGGCGGTACTTGAGAAACTTGGGAAACATTCGCCTCCGATCGATTCAAGACTTGAGCATATTTTGGTCACGGGAATGTTTAACGCATTTTTTGAGTTGATCATTCATGAAATGCCGCTTGAGGAAGCGGAGGAATATTTACTGGAACTGCGGGAATTTTATACCGCGGGCTGGATGAAAATTATGGGACAGTGAGTCCTGTAATTTTTTTCACTGTTAGTTAGTCGAAACTAACTAACGATTCATATGGATATACGGAAATGACTGCAGCGTTTCCTGTATCAGATAGAAAATGACAATATAAGAAGGAGAGTGATTGTTTTGAAAAAACGGTCAAGTTTATCAAGACTGATGGAATATGCCGGAAATTATAAATATTTGACATATTTCTCGTGGATATTATCCGCATTAAGCGCGCTTATCGCACTTGTGCCGTTTTGGTATATCTGGCGTATCATAAGGGATGTGCTGGAAGTGTATCCGAATTTTGGCAAAGCGCAAAATCTGCTTCATTATGGTTTTATGGCGGTGTTGTTTGCCGTTTTGTCTATGGCGGTCTATGTTGCGGCATTGATGTGTTCGCATCTGTCGGCTTTTCGGATCGCGTCGAATCTGCGGAGTATTATGATGCATCATATTGCAAAGCTGCCTCTTGGGTTTGCCGAGAGCTTCGGCAGCGGAAAGCTGCGCAAGATCGTCAACGAATCGAGCGCCGCAACGGAAACCTTTTTGGCGCATCAGCTTCCCGACAAGGCGGGAGCGGTTGCAACGCCGTGCGGGCTTTTGGCGCTGCTGCTTATTTTTGACTGGCGGCTTGGCTGCTTAAGCCTTATGCCGGTAGCGCTTGGATTTCTGATTATGATGAGTATGACCGGAAAAAAGATGGAACAAAAAATGAAAGAATATCAAAACGCTCTTGATAATATGTCGAATGAAGCGGTGGAATATGTCCGCGGCATTCCGGTCGTCAAGACGTTCGGACAGACCGTTTACTCCTTTAAGAAGTTTAAGGCGAGCATTGATAATTACGGGAAATGGGTCATTTCCTATACAAAGGAACTGCGTATGCCGATGATGTTTTATACGGCTGCGGTCAACGGCGTATTTGTCTTTTTGATTGCCGCCGCGTTCTTTTTTACGCAGGGTGGCGTGACGGGCAGATTTTTGCTGAATCTGCTTTTTTACATGATTATTACGCCGGTCATTGCCGTTACGCTGACAAAAATCATGTTTATGAGTGAAAACGAAATGATCGTGGCGGACGCTTTGGAACGGATCGACAGCGTATTGACGCTGAATCCTCTGCCTGAAACAAAGGCGCCGCAGCAGCCTGAGGATGCTTCCATAGAGCTTAAGCATGTGCGCTTTAGCTACGACGGAGAGAAAGAGGCGGTCAGCGACGTTTCCCTGAAAATTGAGCCGGGAGAGAAGGTCGCTTTTGTCGGACCGTCCGGCGGCGGCAAATCTACGCTTGCCAATCTGATTTCACGTTTCTTTGATCCGCAGAGCGGGACGGTAAAGATCGGCGGCGTAGATGTGCGGAACATAAAAAAAGAAACGCTTATGGATACGGTGTCCTTTGTGTTTCAGGACAGCCGCCTGATTAAGGCTTCGATTCTTGACAATGTGCGTATGGGGAAACCGGAGGCGTCAAAGGAAGAAGTGATACGCGCTCTGAAGGCTGCACAATGCATGGACATTATTCGCAAATTTCCGCAGGGTGCGGACACTGTGATCGGCACAAAGGGCGTATATCTTTCCGGCGGAGAACAGCAGCGGATTGCGATCGCCCGCGCGATACTGAAAAACACGCCGATTGTAATTCTGGATGAAGCGACCGCGTTTGCGGACCCTGACAATGAAATTCAGGTTCAGTCGGCATTTGACGAGCTTGCCAAGGGGAAGACAGTCGTCATGATTGCACACCGCCTTTCTACGGTGGAAAACGCCGACCGTATTTATGTTTTGTCAAAAGGAAAGATTGTTGAGACCGGACAGAAAACAAAACTTTGCGAAAAGGGCGGAATGTTTGCAAAGATGTGGAACGAATATCAGACGCAGGTTCAGTGGAAAATCGCGGAGGAGGGCTGAAAATGATTGAAAAATTACAAATAAAATATGCTCTTTCGAGACAGGGCGCGGTTGATTTGGTGAAAGGCTGCATTGCGTGCGCGCTGCAGAATCTTTCCTTTATGTTCCCGGTAGGGCTTTTATACTATCTTGTATGCGATTTGATGAGAGGGGGCGTAAGCGGCGGCAGATGGGGATTTTATATTGGAGGCTGCCTGCTTTCGGTCGGTCTGATTCTGTTGACGACTTATCTTCAGTATAACGCGACTTATTTTGCGACTTATATTGAAAGCGGCGTACGGCGCATTACGCTTGCGGAAAAACTGCGCAGGCTTCCGCTTTCGTTTTTTGGGAAAAAAGACCTTGCCGATCTGACAAGCACGATTATGGCGGACTGCGCCTTCCTGGAAACGGCGTTTTCCCATTTTATACCGGAGCTTGTCGGCTCGATCATTTCTACTTTGTTCGTTGCCGCAGGCTTACTTCGCTTTGACGTACGGATGGCGCTGGCGGCTCTATGGGTGCTTCCCGCCGCGCTTGCGATCGTCGGCGCCTCTTCCAAAGTACAGGAGGGGCTGAACAGACGGCAGATGGATGCAAAGATGGCTTGTGCGGACGGTATTCAGGAATGTATTGAAACAATCCGGGATTTAAAAGCCAACAATGCGGAGACCGTCTATCTTGCCGGTCTGGATCAGAAGATCAGGGCGGTAGAAAAGCGCGCAGTCATAACGGAGCTTGGGACTGCCGTATTTGTCGTGTCGGCGTCTATGCTTTTAAAGCTGGGCATCGCTACGACTGCTCTGGTCGGTTCTATGCTGCTGCTTGACGGCAGTCTCGATGTGCCTGCCTTCTTTTTGTTTCTGATCGTTGTGTCCCGTCTGTACGATCCGTTCCAGTCTGCGCTGCAAAATCTGGCGGCGGTCATATCGGCCGGAACAAATATCGGCAGGATGAAAGAGATTCTGAATCATCCGGTACAGGAGGGGACGGACCGGCTGACCAATCAGGGGTGCGATATTGTATTTGACCATGTGGACTTTTCTTATAATAGCGGAGAAGCTGTGCTGCAGGATGTTTCTTTTACTGCAAAGCAGGGTGAGGTCACGGCGCTTGTCGGACCGTCCGGCGGCGGTAAGACAACGGTGTCCCGCCTTGCCGCACGGTTTTGGGATATTCAGAAAGGAAAGATCACAGTAGGCGGCATGGACGTATCAAATATAGACCCGGAAACGCTGATGTCTCTTTACTCCATTGTTTTTCAGGATGTTACGCTGTTTGATAATACGATTATGGAAAACATCCGCATCGGAAAAAAGGATGCGTCCGATGAGGAAGTGCTTGCAGCGGCAAGGCTTGCAAATTGTGACGAGTTTGCCGAGCGGCTGCCGGATCAGTGGAATAGTATGATCGGTGAAAACGGCTGCGAGCTGTCGGGCGGCGAACGTCAGAGAATTTCCATTGCCCGCGCATTTTTGAAGGATGCGCCGATCGTTCTTCTGGACGAGGCGACCGCATCTCTGGATGTAGAAAACGAAACCTGCATACAGTCGGCGCTTTCCCGACTGGTTCAAAATAAAACGGTGCTTGTGATCGCTCACCGAATGCGGACTGTGGCGGGCGCGGATCAGATCATTGTACTGGAAAACGGCAAAGTGGCCGAATGCGGAGCGCCGCAGGCGCTTTATGAGACAGACGGCGTTTATGCCCGCATGGTAAAGCTGCAGACGGAAAGCAGGAATTGGTCGCTTGCATAGTATGATGGGAAACGGGACGTTATTTTGCTTTTTATTTCATAGGATACGGCATTTTTTTAATTATTTACGGATTCCTGTGAAAAATCTCTTTCAACATGCCGAAAAATTTTGTATAATGAATATGTTTCATGTTCAACATATCTAAAAAATCAAATTCATAGGAAGAAGGAGAGGATATTATGCAGGAAGTGTCACGGAGAGGGAAGGCACAACCGAAGGGTGTATCCCAAAGAGCAGAAGATAAGAAGGTTTCACAGTTACGGTCGATCAAGGTAAAGATACTGCTGCTTGTGATCGCCGCGATCTTCGCGGTAACGTTACTTGTTTTATGGACGGTGATTCCGCTTGTAAAAAGCAACATAGAGGGTATCGTTAAAAATTATATGAGCGATCTGGCTATGATTTCGGGGGAAACAATCGACCGGGAGACGGAGATCGCCGGAGCGGACGTTATCTTAACGCCAGAAGAGCTTGGCAAAATCGCGGGCGATGTCAGCGTGGAAGACATGGAAAGCAGCTACTGCTACGTTGTGGCGGCGGACGGCACGATGCTGTATCATCCGACGGCGGAAAAGATCGGGCAGCCGGTTGAGAACGACGCGGTGAAGCAGCTCCTGACCGAGCTTGCGGGCGGCAGCAGACCGGAAACGGACGTGATTACATATGAATTTAAAGGCGTGAATAAGTACGCGGCGTTTTATATCGGACAGAACATGGATTACATTCTGATCGTTACGGCGGACGAGGACGAGGCGTTTGAGGTCGCAAACAATATTATGTACCGGAGCACGATGAGTTCGCTGATCGCGTTGGTCGTATGCAGCGTTGTCGCGATGATCTTTGCATTCAGGATGTCCAGACCGATCTCAAAAATCACAGGCTCGATCAGTAAGCTGGCGGAGCTTGATTTTACGGACGATACGAATCTTTCCGCATTTACGAAACGCGGCGATGAAACGGGCGCGATGGCGCGGGCCGCTTTGACGCTGAAGGAACGGCTTGTGGATGTGATCGGCAGGATGAAGACGCAGAGCGAGGAGCTGTACGCCGCTTCCGACGCGATGCATGATAGCGCGGGAGAAATCAGCCGTTCGGTAGAACAGGTAGAAAAGGCGGTTACGGAGATCGCGGACGGCGCGACGTCGCAGGCGCAGGAGACGCAGACGGCAACAGAAAATGTCATTGTGATGGGCGATATGATTGCGGAGACGAATAATGAGGTAGAGGTGCTCCGTACCAATGCAAGGGAGATGCGTTCTGCAGGAGAAAAGGCAACGGAGATTCTGACAGAGCTAAACGACATCAACCAGCAGACCAAAAATGCGATTCAGGTTATCTACGATCAGACGAATCGTACAAACAGCTCGGTCGTAGAGATTAAGAAGGCGACCGATATTATCAGCGATATTGCGGAAGAGACCAATCTTTTGTCGCTCAATGCTTCGATCGAGGCGGCAAGAGCGGGAGAAGCGGGAAGGGGCTTCGCCGTTGTTGCTTCCCAGATACAGCAGCTTGCCGACCAGTCCAACGCTTCCGCGAGTCAGATTGCGGCGACGATCACTTCGCTGATCACGGAATTCGAAGCGACGACAAAGACGATGGAAGACGTCAGAAAGGTCATTGCAAAACAGGACGAGGACGTTGCGCACACGGAGAGCGCTTTTAAGGATGTGCAGGAAGGCATTTCCAAGTCGATCGACAGTATCCGCCTCATTGCATCTAAGACGGAAAAATTGGATGAGGCAAGAGTCAAGGTTGTTGACGTTGTTCAGAATCTGACGGCGATTGCACAGGAGAATGCGGCAAGCACGGAGGAAACGTCCGCAACGGTTGCAGAAGTCGGATCTATTATGACGAACGTAGCGGATAACGCAAAACAACTGCATCAGATTGCAAATGCGCTTGACGATGACGTAAAACAGTTCCGTTTTAAATAGGCGCGTTTCGTTCGATAAAGAATAATAAAAAGGAACTAAATTAAAGTAAGAGTGATGGAAAACCGTCTCACAGGAGAATGTGAGGCGGTTTTTGCGGGAGGTACATGATGTCGATAGAACGAGTCAGAGAATATATGAAGCAGTATGGTATGGCAGACAGGATTGTTGAGTTTTCCCAGTCCAGCGCGACAGTTGAAGAGGCGGCCTGCGCGGCGGGCTGTTCTCCTGCAAGAATCGCTAAGACGCTGTCGTTTCTTGTAGGAGAGCAGGCGATTCTTATCGTGACGGCGGGCGACGCCAAAGTCGATAATGCGAAATATAAAAATACGTTTGGGATGAAAGCAAAGATGCTCGCGCGCGAGGAGGTGGAAGAGCGGATCGGACATGCGGTAGGAGGCGTCTGTCCGTTTGGAGTCAAAGACGGAGTTAAGGTATATCTGGATGCTTCGCTGAAGCGTTTTGACACGGTATTTCCGGCGTGCGGCAGCAGCAACAGCGCGATTGAACTGACGATACCTGAACTGGAAAATTGTTCCGGTTATGAAGCGTGGGTGGATGTCTGCAAGAATTGGGAGTAAAATACTTGTAGAAAAACGCAAAATGCGATACACTTAATTCTATAGGCGGAAAGTACTATGAGAAAAAGGATTTCAGGTAAGATGGATTTAAGAAGACAGATCGAGCGTTACATACCATGGAATGAGCAGGAAGCTGCAGACAGGGAAGAGATATTGAGACAGCTTAATCAGGACAATATTTTTACGAGGGACAATAAAGCGGCGCATATGACGGCGTCCGCATGGGTCGTGAACCGCAGCCGGGATAAGGCGCTTATGGCATATCATAATATTTACCATTCGTGGTCATGGCTTGGCGGACACGCGGATGGAGAAGAGGACCTGCTTGCGTCGGCAATCAGAGAAGTGCGGGAGGAAAGCGGCGTACATGGCGTAAAACCGCTTTCTGACGACATTTTTTCGTTGGAAATCCTGACGGTAGACGGTCACGAGAAAAAGGGCGTTTATGTGCCGTCTCATCTGCATTTGAACGTAACGTACCTGCTTGAGGCGGATGAAAAGGAACCGCTTTCCATGAAACCGGATGAAAACAGCGGCGTAGCGTGGTTTGCGCTGCTCGATGCGGTAAAAGCGTCGACAGAGCCGTGGTTTCAGGAACGTATTTATACGAAGCTGAACCAGAAGCTTACAGAATGGGTGATGAAGCATGAGTCCGTACAATTTTGAGCGAACATATGATAAATGGAAAAAGCTGGTATTCCATGCGAATATTCTGATTGCAACGCTCAGTCTTGCGACGGAAGTCGGCGGGACGTTGATTTTGTACCGCCAGAATCTGATCAAGCAGACGATTCCTGTTTATATGCTGCGGTATCTGATTATTCCGGCGGCATTTAATTACAGTGTGATCTTAGCGGGATTTTTTCTGATGAAAAAGAAAAAGTACGCCGGCAGGCGGGGAGATTATATTCCGCTGATTCAGCTCTTAATATTATGTACGAGCGACGCGGCAGCGCATCATATTTTTCCGATCGTTGTGGCAAGCTTATGCTTTCCGATTTTTGTGAGCAGCGTATTTGACAATCCGAAGATGACGAGAAATATATGGCTGTTGAGTCATGTCGGTATTCTGGCTGTTGCGCTGCAGAGAAAATATGATGAGATTCATTACGGGACGGAATGCGAATATCTGGCAATGGATACCTTTGTGGCGGTCTCGCTGACATTGGCTGCCTATATTACATGCCGTATCTTAACAAGATTCCAGAGTGAGAAAAAGCAGATCATGGAGGAGATGCATCAGTATGAGCTGCAGCTTCAGGAGGAGTTAAATAAGGAGCCGCAGACAAAGCTGTACAATGCTTCCGCATTCCGCAATAAGCTTTACCGCGAAACCGAAAAGAGCCGTTTTACGGAGTGGCCGCTTATGCTGCTGATTTTAGACATTGATGATTTCAAGCAGATCAACGTTACATACGGGCACGCCAGAGGGGATAAGGTGCTGGAACGTATCGCGGAGGTAATCAAAAAGCATTTCAAAGAAGAAGAATTTCCGTCCCGTTACGGCGGCGAGAAATTTACGATACTTGTCCGGGAAGGGACGGTCATCGATCTCAAGGCGCGTACCGAGGCGCTGCGCCGCGATTTTGCTTCTCAGACCTATGCTTTTATGGAGGAGCCGGTAACGGTCAGCGCGGGAATTGCCGAATGGAAGAAGGGCATGACGGATGAAAAGCTGCTTGACTGCGCGGACAAGGCGCTGTACCGGGCTAAGGAAATGGGAAGGGACAGGACCGTCGTCTGGTGCGACGCATATGAAAAGCAGTAGGCAGATGAAAAAATATCCGGTTTTATATGGACAAAATGCAAGAAAAAGTTTAAAATAGGCAGTGAAGTTGGAACGACTTAAAAATATACCATGATTGAAAGGAAGGTACGCAAAAATGGCATTAGTAACAACGAAAGAAATGTTTAAAAAAGCTTACGACGGACATTATGCAATCGGAGCTTTTAACGTAAACAACATGGAAATCGTACAGGGTATCACAGAAGCAGCAGGAGAATTAAAGTCCCCGATCATTCTTCAGGTTTCTGCAGGCGCTAGAAAATATGCACAGCACGAATACCTTGTAAAATTAGTAGAAGCAGCTCTGGAAGTAAACGATATTCCGATCGCTCTTCATTTGGATCACGGCGCAGACTTCGAAATCTGCAAGGCTTGTGTAGACGGCGGATTTACATCTGTTATGATCGACGCTTCTAAATATTCTTTCGATGAAAATATTGAGATCACAAAGAAGGTTGTTGAATACGCTCATGATAAGGGCGTTGTAGTAGAAGCTGAGCTGGGCAAGCTTGCCGGTATCGAAGACGACGTTAAAGTAAAATCCGATGACGCTCAGTATACGCAGCCTGATGAAGTAGAAGAGTTTGTAGACCGTACAGGCGTTGATTCTCTGGCGATCGCTATCGGTACAAGCCACGGCGCATTCAAGTTCAAACCGGGTCAGAAGCCTCAGCTTCGTTTCGACATTCTGGAAGAAGTTTCCAAGCGTCTTCCTGACTTCCCGATCGTTCTGCATGGAGCATCTTCCGTTTCTCAGGAATATGTAAAGATTATTCAGGCAAACGGCGGTAACTTAAAGGATGCGATCGGTATTCCGGAAGACATGCTGCGTGAAGCTGCTCGTTCCGCAGTCTGCAAGATCAACATCGATTCCGACCTTCGTCTTGCTATGACAGCAGGTATCAGAGAGGTATTATGGAACGATCCTTCTAAGTTCGACCCGAGAGAATATCTCAAAGTTGGCCGTCAGTATGTTAAGGATGTTGTTGCTCATAAGATCACAGAAGTTCTTGGAAGTAACGGCAAGGCTTAATGAAATAAGCGTTAGACTTTACACAAATAACTTTATGCAAGTAAGAAAGGGAACTTTCCGTCAGGAAGGTTCCCTTTTTCAGTCCTATTCGATTGGTCAATAAAAGATTGTGTAGTAGCCGTAGAAAGCGGTCTGGAAGCTTGTAAGTGACTGACCATGCGCTATAACCCGTAGGAGATTTTATTTGCATCCAAAAATTGCAGGAACGCTTTGTCCCACAGCTTTTCAGCGGTTTTGTCCAAAGAAAAGCCGGAAAGGGATATTCCGGTCGTACACGACATGCCGCCCGCTCCGTAGCGGATCGTAACAACTAGCACTTTTACCGTTTCGTCAGAAGGGGAAAGACCGTTTTCCGCAAGCAGACTGTTCATTTTTTCCGGTTTCAGCTGCAAAACAAATTTCAGCGAAGCCGGCGTTTTTTTGCCTTTGATCAGGGAAAAGCAGATCGGGCGGACGTCTTGCCAGCAGGAGAAGCTGTAGGGACGGACGGAAGGATCGTTCCATTCTTCGGACGTATAAAATTCTTTTTTAAGCCGCCCGTCGATCGTAAACGTATTGTACGTAGCGATTACAGCCTCCTCAAGCAGAAAATCGTCAAAGCAGTCTGTTGCAAGCAGTCTGCCCATGAAATTTTTCAATTCGTTAATCTTACAGGAAATCATGTGATTTATTCTCCATTCTGAAGCGCGGGACAAAACCCGCACGGTTTTTACAGGGCTCATTCATTTTCTTAGAAGTAGTATAAAGGAAAAGGCGGCGGAAGAAAATAGGAAAAAGAGAGAAACCGAAGAAAATAAGAAGCAGAAGGAAAAGAGAAACAGAAAGTAAAATGGCTTTACAGACAGAGTATATCATGGTACTATTATGTAGTAATTAAAACTACGTGGTACAATTTAAAATAAACAGAACCGGATATGGTTATGATATAATTCGGAGGAAGCTATGAGTTATAAGATTATACTTGACAGCTGCGGCGAACTGCCGGAGGGATTGCGGAATGACGACAGGTTCGAGAGAGTGCCGCTCGGACTGGAAGTGGGCGATTACCGCATCCAGGATGACGAAACGTTCGATCAGAAGGAATTTCTAGCGCAGGTGGCGGCGTATCCGGGCTGCCCGAAATCATCCTGTCCGTCGCCGGAGCGTTATATGGAAGCGTGCAGGACGGAGGCGGAACACGTTTATATCGTTACGCTTTCTTCGCATCTGAGCGGCAGCTATAACAGCGCGGAGCTTGGAAAGCAGTTATATCTGGAAACGTATGGACACAAGGACATCTGCGTCATAGATTCCCATTCCGCAAGCGGAGGAGAAACGCAGATCGGACTGCTTGCAATGGATCTGGAAGAAAAAGGGCTGACGTTTGAGGAGATCGCAGATCGGCTGACGGCGTACCGCGATGAAATGCGTACTTATTTTGTGTTGGATACGCTGGAAACGCTGCGCAAAAACGGAAGGCTTTCCGCCGTAAAATCCATTGTGGCGCAGACGCTCAGCATCAAGCCCGTCATGTCGGCGACGGAAGGCGTCATCATCCAGAAAAGTCAGGCGATCGGTATCAAAAAAGCGCTGCAGAAGATGGTGGATTATCTTGTCAGAGAGGTAAAGGACGCCGATCAGAAACGGATCGTCATCACGCACTGCAACTGTCCGCAGCGCGCCGAATTTGTAAAGGGGCTGCTGGAAGCAAAGATCGGCATACGGGAGCTTTTGATTATGGATACGGCGGGCGTCAGCAGCATGTACGCCAACGACGGCGGCGTAATCATTACGGCTTAACAGGAACGCAGTAGAATCAAAACAGCCCCGGCTTTTGCATAAGAGCCGGGGTTACATAATCTGAAACGTAAGAGAAGAATGCGTGAGAAAAAAGAAAATAATAAGCTGAAGAATCAGGATCGCAGGCATTCCGTAGACAAAATACCAGTGCCGCGTTTTATGGCGGAACGTATACATGCCTAGGATCGAACCGGCGCTTCCGCCGATCAGGGCGACGATAAACAGCGTCGCTTCCGGAATACGGAAGGCGCCTTTGCGCGCCTTCCATTTATCAATGCCCATGAGTGCAAATCCGATGACATTCAAAATCACAAAATATCCCACGATAGTCAGAATCACATCCATATAAATCTCCATTCCGAAATACTTGATGTTTGAAGCGGGAGTGCGAAACCTAACAACGCTTATTTTGCGTTATTTTTTTCGACTTCCTGCATCTTCATCGCGCGTACCTTGCAGGAAAGACCGAACAGATTGATAAAGCCTTCCGCGTCGTGATGATCGTAAAGATCGCCCGTTGTAAAGGAAGCGATGCTTTCATTGTATAAAGAGTACGGAGAAGTCGTGCCCGCTTTGATGATGTTGCCCTTATACAGCTTGAATTTTACTTCGCCGGTTACATATTTCTGTGTGGATTCGATGAAAGCCTGCGTCGCTTCGCGCAGCGGCGTGAACCATTTTCCTTCGTAGACGATCTGAGCCAGTTTGTTGCCCATTTCTTCTTTTTCGCGGTATGTATCGCGGTCGAGGATCAGCTCTTCGAGCTGCTGGTGCGCTTCATACAGGATCGTTCCGCCCGGCGTTTCATATACGCCGCGGGATTTCATGCCGACAACGCGGTTTTCCACGATGTCAACGATGCCGATGCCGTGTTTGCCGCCGAGCGCGTTCAGCGTGCGGATGATGTCGGATACCTTCATCTGTTTGCCGTTGACGGAAGTCGGAACGCCTTTCTCAAATGTCATGGTTACATATTCGCCTTCGTCCGGCGCTTTTTCCGGCGTTGTGCCGAGTACGAGGAGATGGTCGAAGTTCGGCTCGTTCGCAGGATCCTCCAGTTCCAGACCTTCATGGCTGATATGCCATAAGTTGCGGTCGCGGCTGTAACTGGAATCAGCGGAGAACGGAAGGTTGATGCCATGCGCCTTGCAGTACTCGATCTCGCTCTCGCGGGAATCAAGCGTCCACTTGTCGTTTCTCCATGCCGCGATGATCTTTAAGTCGGGAGCAAGCGCTTTGATGCCGAGCTCAAAACGGATCTGGTCGTTTCCTTTTCCGGTCGCGCCGTGGCAGATCGCGGTAGCGCCTTCTTTTCTTGCGATCTCAACAAGCTTCTTTGCGATGACGGGTCTTGCCATGGACGTGCCGAGCAGATATTTGTTCTCGTATACGGCGTGGCCCTGTACGCACGGAACGATGTATTCGTCGCAGAATTCGTCGATCACGTCTTCAATATATAATTTTTCGGCGCCGCAGGATTTTGCTCTTTCTTCCAGTCCGTCCAGCTCTTCGCCCTGTCCGCAGTCGATGCAGACACAGATGACTTCATAATCGAAGTTTTCTTTTAACCAGGGGATGATAGCGGTAGTGTCCAGACCGCCGGAATAAGCCAAAACTACTTTTTCTTTCATAATGAAATGCCTCCTAAAATCTAAAGTTTTCTGATTGTATGCATATGCGTAAGAATCGTCCGCATATGAGCCTGCACATAATATACAACATTTGTAGTTAGATTGCAAGTGAAAAAATATGCAATTTGAAAGAAAAAAACAAATAAATATTCGGAAACTGTTTATTTTATATTGAATAAAATACATAAAATATGTATAATTATGCACATTGACATGTGCGCTTTATTAGTTTATATTATTAAAAGGAGAAAGGCAGGTATTAAAATATGATAAAAGCAGGAATTATCGGCGCGACCGGCTATGCGGGCGCGGAACTGGTGCGTATTTTAGCGGCGCATAAAGATGTGGAGATCGTATGGTACGGTTCGCGCAGCTACATCGACCAGAAGTATGCCGATATTTACAGAAATATGTTTGAGATCGTAGAGGACGCGTGTCTTGATGATAATATGGAAAAGCTTGCGGAAGCGGTGGACGTAATTTTTACGGCGACGCCGCAGGGCTATCTTGCGTCTGTTTTAAACGATGAAATTTTGTCAAAGGTAAAGATCGTCGATTTGAGCGCGGATTACCGTCTGAAGGACGTGTCGGTCTATGAGGCGTGGTACGGCATCGAACACAAAGCGCCGCAGTATATTGAGGAAGCCGTTTACGGACTGTGCGAGATAAACCGGGAAAAGATCGCCGGGGCAAGGCTGATCGCCAATCCGGGCTGTTATACGACCTGTTCGATCCTGAC
>JAGARW010000116.1 GCA_017621975.1 Lachnospiraceae bacterium
ATCGAATATTGACCGTACGGCTCCGGAAATCGATTACGATAGACCGGATAAGTGGTATGACGGAGAGACTGACATTACTTGGATCGGCAATGACCTGCAGCCGGACGGCACGGAAGGATCTGGCTTGGCGGAAGAGGCTTACAGCTTTGACGGAGTCAATTTTACGGCGTTAAATACGCAGAGGATTCCCGGAGCCGGGGTATACAAGGTGTGGATCAGGGACAAGGTTGGAAACACGGCGGAGTATGATATTGAAATTCTTTATGACCGTAAACCGTCATCCAAAGGGGAAAATACATCGCCTGATACGCCGCCTGCACCGATAGAGCCGCCGCTGCCTGTCATAGAGCTTGCCGACGGAGGCGGAAATGGAGGGACTGATGGCAGCGCAGCGTTGCCGGAGCCGATCAAAATAAAACAGCCGCAGCAGGAAGAGATATTACCGACGCTTGTGCCGATGCCGGAACCGGAACCTGCAAGAAAACGGGCACTTTCAGGACAGAAAGCAGCAGAGGAGAAAAAAGCGGAGAATGAAGCAAGGGAAGATAAAAAATTGCCGAATTACGGGAAAATCCTGAACTATGTAACAAAGGGGACGGCGGCTGCATCCGGCGGGACTGTAATTTATCTTGTGATGTTCCATGTTTTACATTCTGCCGGCATTTTAGCGATGAATGCTTATAAAGAATACGTTTATATCGGGCGTAGACGGCTTAAAAAGCGCAGAGGAAGATACCAGATCAGATTAGATCAATATTTATACTCTAAGGCGGATACAGAGTTTTTCCAGATAAAACTTGGAAGAAGATTTGTAAGGAAAAACAGGGGAAAGATGCTGTCAGTTTTGTACCAAGGCAGGAAAATTCCGATTGTTATTGATGATGAAATAAAAGTAAGAATCCCGGCGGGAAAGAAATGAAAAAGGTATGGAGAACCAATTAAATAAATTATTCGAAGAAATCCTGATCTGGATATTCAGCGTGATAAAAGCTGCTTTTATTGGGATTTTTAGGGGAATAAAAAAATTGAACTGCAAAAGGAATATCGTTATCTTTTTTGGAACGTTCTTTATTCCTCTTTTGGCGTATTTTTTATTAAAGAAATGGATATTTGGATTAAAGGTTCCGGTATTTGTCAGATATGTTTTTTATTATATGCTGCTTTATTTCCCACTTATTTATTTGATCCTTACCGGCAGCGTGCAGTCAGGCGGGAAAAAGGACTTTGAGGAAGCCTTTGCAGAAATTGATTTTAAGGGGCGGGACGGTTCATATCCATTTTTCTGCGGAACGGAGAAAGTTGATAAAAAGTTGATCTACATATTTAGGAGCAACATTCCGGTCGAGGAATGGCGCAACAGGAAACCATTATTAGAGACAGCTTTTGACTGTACCATACTGAAAATTGAAAACGGAAGCAGCAAAAAGACTGTACGGGTTACGACGCTTCCGAGTGATTTTAAAATTCCGGCAAAACTTGAATGGAGTGACGAGTATATCAAAAAAGCGTCAGGAGTCGTTACGCTTGGAAAAAGCGCTCTTGAAGAAATCATATTTGATCTAAACCGTGTGCCGCACGTACTGATTGCGGGCGAAACAGGATCGGGCAAGTCGGTAATCCTACGGATGATATTATGGCAGTTTATTAATCAGGGCAGCCGCGTTTATATGTTTGATTTCAAGGGCGGCGTTGAATTCGGGCTTGATTATGAGAGATACGGCGAAGTTGTCATTGAACGGAAAAGAGCGCTAAAGATATTGGAAGAGCTGGAGAAGGAAAATGCAAAAAGGCTCTCGCTGTTTCGGGAAATGCGGGTTAAAAATATCGTGGAATATAACCGGAAAACAAAACAGAATCTATGTCGAATCGGAGTTTTTTGCGATGAAGTGGCGGAAATGCTCGATAAGAAGGGCGCACCAAAAGAAATAAAGGAGATGATGGAAAAAATCGAAGGGAAAATTTCTACTCTGGCGCGTCTTTCACGCGCGACCGGCATTAACCTGATCCTTGGGATGCAGCGACCGGATGCAAATGTGCTGACCGGGCAGATCAAAAATAACATCCCGGTCAGAATATCAGGCCGTTTTGCAGATAAAACGGCGTCGGAGATCGTACTTGGCACAACGGACGCCGTTAATCTGCCGGATATTAAAGGCCGCTTTTTATATAAAGTTGGAAATGTAACAGAGGAATTCCAAGCGTATTATTTCGACGATGAAACAATGCTGAAGGATGTGTTCGCGGAAGTAGGCGACATGCTTACGGATATGCCGGAATATCAGGAAAAAAGGGGCGCGTACGGCGGCAGGAAAAAAAGGGCAGAAAAAGATTACGGAGAACCGGAAGCTACACAAAGCGAATTTTTAGTAAAACCGATTGAAAATCCATATGAAGAGATGAGCGCAGAAGAATTTGAGAAAGAAAGGGAGGCTATGGACGAATATGACTTGAATTTGGATTTTTTCGGATGATGGAAGGAGGAAGAAATGTTTAAAAAGAAAGACGCCGCAGAAGCGGTAAAAAAAGAAAAAAAGAAAAAGGAGAAGGAGAAAACCGGGAAAGACAGCAAGAAAAAGCAGCCCCGTAAAAGATCGGAGGAATATATACTGCGGAAAAACACAGTTATGCGGATTCTGCGGATCGCATTATGGGGAATGCTGATCTTTATTTTCATTCGGGGCGTTGCTACCTGTATGCAGAAAGACTCCGAACAGCAGGTGCAGTCAATCATACGGGATTTTCGAGAGGAATTTTCTAATTACAAGGATGATAACGAGGAAATCATGTCATTTGCCCAGAACTTTGCAAGGGAGTATTTAACATATGAGCAGAGACAGGAAGAGGATTATGCTACGCGCATCCGGCAGTATGTG
>JAGARW010000117.1 GCA_017621975.1 Lachnospiraceae bacterium
CAGCTTATATTCCCTGAATTCCTCAGATTCCAACAATTCTTTTACTGTAAGGCTCATCCAACTTACACATCCTTTTCACGACTACAGAAAGTATATCATAAAAAGGCCATCAAATCATATGATTTGACGACCTATCCTCCCAGCGTCACGTCCTGTCTGCCGTACCAGTCAAGCGCCGCATAAAAATCCGCTTCCTCAAAATCCGGCCACAGCTTCTCCTCAACATAGAAATCGGCGTAAACCGACTGGATCGGCAAAAAGCCGGAAAGACGACGCATCCCGCCCCAGCGTATCACAAGATCGACTCTGGAAATATCGTGCGAAAAGGGCTTCCCGTCCGTCTTTATATGAGACAGATCCCACTGCCACCCATAATTGACAAGAAAATTCACCCGGATCCCGCCGCCGCATAGTTTCGTCCGTTTCCGGTAAGGAAGAAGCTCCTGCGGAAAGCATTTGGAAGACGTATCGCCGAGTACGAGCAGCTCCGCGCCGTCCCGGCAAAGCAGCTCGACCGCTTCCACGCACGCCCTCTGAAACGCCGCGAACTGTTTCTGCGGGCGCTTGCAGTTATCTACCGTAAATCCGTAATATGTGATCTCCCTGATTCCGTTTTCCTTCGCAAGCCGCAAAAGCCTGCGCCCCGGCTCCAGTCCGTATGCATAGCCGTCCTGCTTTTCCATTCCGTGCGCCTTCGCCCAGCGGCGGTTGCCGTCCGGGATGATCCCGATATGCTCCGGTCTCTTTTTACTCATTATACATCACCTGACATGAGTATTGCCATACCGGACTTCTTACATACAAAAAATTTACATCTGTTCACCGATAAGACACGACCAAAATCCCGTGATCCGCGGCGATCCGGCGACAGTTTTCCAAAACGGCGTCGTCAGGGATTTCCATGTTTGCCTCACTGGAAAGTTCTTCTGCACCGGCGGCGCACACTCCTTTGCCGGGAACGCAAAGCCCCTGCCTCCTGATCTCCTCTAAGGCTGTCCGATATCTTGCATCCGGCGTCTCCATGCCAAGCTCCCTGTATTTGTCTTCTCCGAAACGGTGATACGGCAAAAATTCCAGCGCGGCGCGCGGCGCGTTCTGCGAAAGGAAACGGCAAAGCGTTTCGATATGTTCTGCTTCCGCATTGACGCCGACGATCAGCGGAATCCGCACGACGATAGGAACCGACAACTCCTCCTGCATCCGCGTCAGGTTATCGAGAATGCGCGCGTTTCCAACGCCCGTAAAGATTTCATGAAGTCCGGCATCCATCTGCTTGACGTCGATAAAAATCCGGTTCATTTTTTCCAGAATATCCCTGACCTGATCGAACTCAAAAAAACCGCACGTCTCAAGCGTCAGGTCATAGCCTTTATCGTAAAAGCGTTCCGTCATCGCGCGCAGAAATCCCTGCTGCGCCGTCGCTTCCCCGCCGGAAAACGTAACGCCGCCCCCGCATCTTCTGAAAAACAGGGCGTATCCGGCGATCCGCTCCTCGACCTGCGCAAGCGTCATCTTATGCGCCGCGTCAAAACAGGTTTTCTGCTCCGGATTGCAGCACCAGATACAGTCGAGCGGACAGCCCGCAAGAAAGACCGTCGTACGTACGCCGTCTCCGTCGTTGACGGAAAAATTCTGAAGCTGCATGACATATCCTTCTGTTTCCCTTATCATTTAAAATTCTCCGTGCTCCGTTCTCGCAATGATCGCATCCTGCAGATTTCTGGAAAGATTGACAAACTGCGTGCTGTAGCCTGCCACGCGGACAAGCAGATCGCGGTAATCCTGAGGACGCTCCTGCGCCTGCCGCAGCGTCTTGCTCGAAAGGGTATTGAACTGTACGTGGAACGCGCCGAGCGAAAAGAAATTCTGGATCAGCGCGCCCAGATTCGCCCGCCCTCGCTTTGTGCTGACCAGCTCCTGATTCAGGCGCAGATTGAGCAGCGTGCCTCCCGAATGCACCTCCTGATTCAGCTTCGCCGCAGAACGCATCGCCGCAAGCGGCGTTTTGGTATCGCTGCCGACGTACGGCGATACGCCCTCGCTGGACGGCTCCCCGCTTTTCCGCCCGCACGGCGTCGCGCCGAGCACGCGTCCCATCGGAATATAATTGCTGATTCCCATAAACGCCGTCGTAAACGGCTTTCCGAAGATATCGCGATATCCGTGTATTTCATGATAAAACGTATTGGCGATTCTGACGGCAATATCGTCCGCATACGCTTCGTCGTTTCCGTATTTCGGAGCGGCCTGCGCGCGTGCGCGCAGCTCCTCGTATCCTTCCCAGTCCGCAGACAGAGCGTCCGCCAGCGTTTCCATCGTACATACGCGGTCGTCAAAAACAAGCTTTTTCACGGCTGCGAGCGAATTTGCGGCCACCGCAAGCCCGATCCCGGTAATGACCGGACCGACGTTATATTTTGCGCCGCCCATGCTCAGGTCCGTTCCGTTTTCCATGCACGCCTCCATCGTAGAAGACAGAAACGGTCTCGGAACCGTTTCCTGGTGCAGGCGCTGAGCCGTCGTCGTCAGAACGACGCTGTGATAGCACAGGTTTCGAAACTGCCGAAAGAACGCCTCTTCCACCTCTTCGTAGCAGGAAAATTCCTTCGCGGGCTTTTCAGGCAGTCCCATCAGAGCGCCGTTCATCAGACTTTTTCCTTCATTTAACGCATATTCGACTGCGGAACCGAAGTTCATGTTGACCGCCGCCGTCCATTCTCCCGTCTTGCGGTAATGCGGCACGACGCAGCCGCAGTTGTTCCAGTCTCTCGCATCGTCCGGCTCATAGCCCGCGTTCAAAAGCATCTGATACCCGACGCTGTCGTTGTGGATCGCGGGGAAGCCGCATCCCGTACTGACCAGATCAGTCACCGCCTCCATACATTCTTCGGGGCAGTCCTGATGAATTCTCACGGAAAGCCCCGGCTGGTGCGTTTTTACCTCTTTGGTCGCTTTTAACGCCATAAAGGTCACGGCATTCGTCCCGTCCGAGCCGTCCCGCCGTTTCCCGCCGACCGTCAGATTCTGGAACTGATTGTAGCCTGCGAAATAGTCCGCCGTATTCGCCGAGATCGTCCATACCCATTCTGAATATTTCAGCCAGAGCGCGTCTACAAGCTCCTGCGCAAAATCGGGCGTCAGCGCGCCTGCGACAATATCTTTTTCATAGAAGGGATTCATATACTGATCGAAACGCCCCGGATTCAAGGACAGCGGATTTTCGGACAGAATGCCGCCGATCTGGGTAAACCATAAAAACTGCATCGCCTCATAAAAGGTTTCCGGCGGATTTTCGGGAATACGGCTGCAAATATCCGCAATTTTAAGAAGCTCTCTTCTTCGCACGGAATCCGTCTCTTCCTCTGCCAGACGCAGCGCTTCCTCGCTGTAGCGGCGCGCATACAAAATGATCCCTTTTGAGGTCAGGATGACCGAATCATAAAACTCCGCCTTTTTCTGCCCTTCCGCGTCCGCCATCGAAAGCGCCGCTTTTTTCTCTTTTGCTTCTTTGATGATCCCTCCGAACCCCTTCGGGAACAGAACGTCCTGATAATCCGGCGTGATCTCGCCTACCGCCTGCCGCCACTTGGAATCATTGTCGAGAATGCCCGTGTCTACCCCGATCTTTGCCGTCTCTTCGGGAAGCCTTGCAAGGAACGCCTCTTCCAGAGATTTTCCCTTCCAATAAGGAAAAATTTCCTTCCTGACAAATTCGCACTGATCCTTCGTCATAATATAAGGGTCCTGCGCGCGGTCGGAAAACGTGTCCATCTCCTTCTCCACCCATTTCCATGAAAACTCCGGCGTCAGGATGCCGCACTTGCGGAATTCCCCGATCGCGCCGACGATCAGCTCGCCTTCAAAAATATGGACGCCGATCCCCGCGCAGCAGTCATAAAACGCCTGCGCGCTTCGGATGCACGCGCTCTTTCCTTCCGTTCTCCGATAAGAATCCGTCCACAGCTTCGCGCGCTCTGTTGAAATACGCGGTTTGCTGTTTACATAATTTTGTCTGATCCGTTCGATCCTTTCTGTTACCATGACGCTCCTCCCGTTTCCTTTTTATTTCAAAAATCATGTATCGTGCACGATTTTTGTTTACAATTACTATATGACGTGTTATGGTAAAAGTCAATCGATTGTCAATAATTCTTTTCATATGATTTCGATGTGATATAAAAATATTACGATAGCGTACGATATGTGCGCGGAAACGGAGCGCAGGATGGAAATTGTGAAGCAAAGTGTCCGAAATCAGCTTCTGGAGCTGATCAAAACCGCTATTTTGGACGGGACTTATCCGATGGGAAGCAAGCTGAATCTGGACGAGCTGCGCCGCAGGCTCGGCGTAAGCAACACGCCGCTGCGGGAAGCGATCAGCATTCTGGAAGGACAGGGGCTCGTGCAGTCCCGCGCCAATCAGGGCGTTTTCGTCGTCTCGCCCACAAGGCAGGAGCATTTCGAACTCGCCCAGTATATGCTGTTTCTGATGCTCAGCGCCTATGATTACTGTGTGGAAAACAAAGAGACGACCCCGCTCCTTTCTCTGATGCAGAAGGAGCTGGACCTGCAGAAGCTGTATGTAGAGCGAGAGGACACATATCACTATGCCCTCTGCTCCAACAATTTTGACCGGTGCATCATCGATTATACGGAAAACGCCTGCCTGATCAGAAATTACGACTCGCATTTTGCCCTGCTTACGCTGATGAACGCGGAATACGCTGCAAACGATAGGCAGTCCATGCAGGCCTTTTATCTCCAGCATAAAAATATTCTTGCCGCGATGCGGCGGGGCGACCGGGAACTTGTCCGCAGGCTTTTAAAGGAACATTATTATAAAGCCGAATGGATTCCCGAAGGCTTTACGTGGAACTGACGCAGGGGTCGCCCGTCTTGGGCTGTTTTTCGAGCAAGTCGCAAGCAACGTCTTTTAATGAATCTCCTTTAAAAACCTGTCGTTGACCGGCGTCGGAATGCCGTGCTTTTTACCGAGCGTGCAGATCGTGCCGGCAAAAAGCGCGACCTCCGTCGCTCTTCCCGCTTTGCAGTCCTGCCGCATGGAAGGCTCGCCGTCTGGACTCAGCGAATCGATCACGCCGACCCATTGCCGTACGTCCTCCTCCGACAGGTCCACGCCTTCCGCGTTCGCCACGCGGACGACCTCACGCATCGCCTCTAACATCATGTCTCTCGCTTCCCCGTCCTTTTGTACGGTTCGGTAGGTTCCCGCATACAGGGAAACCGTCTGGTTGACGCCGACGTTGCAGAGCAGCTTGCCCCACATGGCGTGCCGCATATCGCCTGGACAGGAATATGCAAATCCCGTTCTCTCAAAGAAATCCTGCACGGCGTCCTTACATTCTTCCCTGTCGCCGTTCATAACGCCGATCGCCAGTTCGCCCTTATTTGTGCAGACCGCGACCTGACCTTCCTTTAACGCCGCCATCTTCTGCGCGATACAGTGAACGACCTTTCCCGCTCCGAACCGCTCCGCCAGATCGTCCTCGCTTCTGATGCCGTTCAGCACGGAGATCAGGATCGTATTTTCATCGACCAGATGCGCGCACTCCTCCATCGCCGCATTCAGCGCGCCGTACTTTACCGCAAATAAGAGAAGCTGCGACGGTCTGCTCTCCTGCGCCGCGTCGCAATAATTAAAATCGCACGCCTCGCCGTTAAATGTGATCGTCTCGCGGCGGTAGCGTTCCGCCCTGCCTTTGTCCGCCAGAACGCGCACCTTGTCCTTTCCGAGCTTTTTTGTAAAAAAATCCGCATACATGACGCCGAGCGCGCCAAGTCCTACGATATCGATCGTTTCTATCTTTTTTATACTTTTCATAGCTTTCATAGTTCCCGCAATTTTCATAGTTTCCGTCATTTTCATAGTTTCCATCATTTTTATCGTTCCCTCATGTCAGAGCAGCTCACGCAAACTCTTTAATGACCGTCGTTCTCCTGTTTTTCTTCGCTTCATACATAACCGAGTCCGCCTGATCGAGCAGCGCCGCGATTTCCAGCAGCGGATCGCACGTAAATTCCAGAATTCCAAGGGAGCATTCCACAAGAAAGGACTTGTCCGACCCCGCATTCCGTCTGCTGCACTCCTGACGGATCCGTCTGGCGTAGCCGTGCCGGTCCAGCTCCTCATGCGGAAAGATCACCGCGACGAATTCGTCCCCGCCGACTCTGGCGACAAGCGCCTCCTCTCCCGTTTCCTGCCGGAGCACCTCGCCGATCTGGCGGATCGCAAAATCGCCTTCGCCGTGGCCGAACGTGTCGTTGATCTCCTTCAGATGGTCGAGATCGGCAAACAGCATATACGCCTTATTGCCGACGCGCTCCCGCATCTGAAGGAGCATCCGTTCCACAAGCCCGCGGCGGTTTAAAAGACCGGTCAGCGCGTCCGTCTGCGACACAAACTGCAGAATCTGATTCTTCGCCCGCAGCTCGCTCATCGTCTCCTGCAGCTTTCTCTGCGCTTCATGTTCCTTCTTGCTCATCTCGAGCAGATAAATACCCGTCGCCATCTCAAGACTCACGACATACGTTGCCGAAATGTCCCGGCTGTCGATCTCACAGAGCAAAAGCCCGTACTGCTCCTGATGAAAAACAAGGGAATACGCCACATAGGCGTGTCCGCTTCCCTCAAACAGGGAGGAAAAGCCTTTTTCCTTTGTCAGATACGGGCGTTCCTCCGGCTCGTACGAACAGATCTTTCGTCCGTTCTGATACGCCGCCAGGTACAATTCCTCCGGGCAGCTCCATTCGTCGCCCCGGTTGTACTGTATCGGCGCGCGGTAGAGCAAAATGTACGAGCTTTTAATATTCTGGCGGCGCATCCCGCGCACCGCCTCCAGATAAACTTCTTTTTCCTGACAGCCGTATTCGATCATTTCCCGTACATGAAGCGGTCCGAGCCACGACATCCGGCTTTGATTCACTTCGTTTTCCAGCGTGAAATGGTGATATGCCCTCAGCGCATATTCGTTAAAAAACTTCATAAAACGCACAAGCCGCATTTTCCTGTCCACATCCGGCTCGCTCTCCGTCAGCCGGAGAAGGAAGTCGTTCATCTGCTCTACTACGCCCCTTAAGGAGACCCCCATCGACCGGCCGCTCTGCGTGAGCTCCTTCGCAGCCTCCTGCATCAGATACTGCAGCCGCTCATACGTCTCCGTCATGTCCGTCTGTCCCGCGGGAAGATAAATCTCTTCTATAATATAGGTGACGATCTTTGTCAGATACCGCCTCATATAGGCGACCGCCGCAACGTCCAGAGGACTCAGCAGAACCTCGTGCAGCATCCGTTCCACAATTTCCTCAGTCCGGCCGCGTATCGAAGCGGCGCACAGTTTGTCCGTTTCCTTTCCGTCAAAATCCGCCCTGCAGCCGCAGCTCTGACGGAAAACGGGTTTCGCCGGAAGATGATAGCCCTCGCTGAGATTGACTTCGCACAGGGAAATCGCCTTTACAAGCGCCATATAGCCCATATCATAACCGTTCTGATCCACCGTCGATAAGGGCGGCATCAGACTTGCCGCCATACCCGTATTGTCATAGCCCGTAACCGCAATATCCCTGCCCGGCAAAAGCCCGCGCTTATGGCACGCTTTATAAACGCTGAGCGCCATGCTGTCGTTTGCGGCACACACCGCTTCCGCATCGGGATTCGCCTCCAGAAGCGCTTCCACTTCCTTCACGATATATTCCGTATAATCCCCGTACAGGATCATGCTCTCCTCCACCGGAAGAGCGTGACGCTCCATCGCGTCAAGATACGCCCTCCGGCGCTCGTCGGCGTCCGTGTTCCCTTTCGGACCGCTGATATACAAGATCCTGCGGTAGCCGTGCGCCGTGATCAGATGCTCCATCATCCCGCTCATTCCGTTATAATTATCGCTGATGATGTAGCTGACGTTTTCCGCGTCCTCGCGTTCCTCCAGAACGACATGCGGAATCGAGGCAAACTTCTGAAAAAAGCTCGCCTGCTCCTTTTCATTCAAAAATATACTGAGCGTACCGTACGAAATAATGAGCGCGTCCAGATCGCCGAACAACGCGAAATCATAGATCGTATTAAACTGATATTCGAACTCATCGCTGACGGCGGCATTTGTCAGATCATGATAAAAGCCGCTGTTCTGCATGCCTGGAAAAATCTCCAGATTTACCGAATATTCCGCTGCCGCCGCATAAATGCCGCGGAGCAGCTCCTGCGGATGGTTCGTATGTACGTTTCCCATGACGACGCCGATATGGTAAGCCCGCTTCCCGCCTTTGTTTTGTTTCATAAATTACCCCAGCCTTCCGCTTTCCCCAAAATACAGTTTATTTTACCATTTTTACGATAGCAGGGCAATCCTTTTCACGTCCGTAAAAGGATCATAAAAGAACCGGGGCGTTCCGCCCCGGTTCCCGATTTTGATTCCTTATTCCGTTACCATTGTAACATGCACCTCGTACGATACGCTCTCGCCCGGCTGTAGTATCGTCAGCTTGCCTTCTTTGCGCATCCGGTCGCGTCCGTCCGGCGTACAGTTGCCCGGTTCCAGACCGAGCACGTAATCGCGCCGTCCCATCATCTTCCATTCGGTAAAGAATTTCAGATTGTCCGCGTCGAAGCTGATCTCCAATCCCTGCGCAATGTCGGGATTGTAGATACGGGCGAAGCCCTTCTTCTCAAAGCTGTGATAATAGCACTGTTCCTCGAACTGAGGCTGCGGCGTCAGCATCTGATCCCATGAGTCGATCCCTTCCGCCGCCCGGTCATTCCGCGGCGTTACCTTGACGGATGGAATCGTGATCTCGGATTTTTCACTGAGCAGCGGATAGCCCATATTCATATGATACAGAATCATCGCAGGGCACTCTTTGTCTCCGCGGTTCGTAATCGTATCTTTGATCGTGATCTCGTTCGTCAAAAGCGAGCAGGCGATCGTCCGGTCCAGAACAAGCTTGTGTGCAAAAATGACTTCATCGGTCATCCTTGCATGAATGCGGATCTCCTGATCATCCTGCTCCCAGTAAATATGCTCCGCCGGAATATTGCCGACCGTACCGTGCAGCGGCAATGTCTCTCCGTCGTCCTCACACGGCGTTCCGACCGCAGTCAGACCGCACGTCGCCAAAAAGCCGCAGCTGAATGATTTTAAAAATCCGTCGCCCTTATCGTCATAATATGCCGGAGCGACATAGCCGCTCGGCGAAAAGTATCCCATATTAACGCCGCGGAAGCTGAGTCTGGAAATATCCGCGCATCGGTCTGCCGATACGGTAAATTCCAGTCCCTTTCCGTTTTTGACGAGCAGAAGCCGCATGCCGTCTCCTTTTCCCCCGACAAGGCGGTGCTCCTCTACTCCGTAAAGCTGACTTTCATGTCCGATATACCACATTTCCTTCATTACGTTCCCTCCGATTCCCAATCTGTATATTTCTGAAACTACCTTCCCGTTTATTTTCCCGCAAAAAGGAAAACGTGTCAATAGGACGATGAAACAGTCCAAGCTCTTTTTCTACCGTACTGCATTCTATATTTCCTTATGCAGCATACTTCTTTTTACAACTCAATTCCCACTCTCGCTTTCACACCGTCTTCATACGGATGCCGGACGCATGCGATCTCAGAAATATAATCGCTTACCCCGCGCAGACACTCCGGCGCGTTCCGTCCCGTCAGAATGATCTCTGTCGTAAGTCCTTTGCCGTATGCAAGAATTCTCTCAAGCTTTTCCTGATCAATCAAACCGAAACGACAGGCATGCGTCACTTCGTCCAACACGACAAAATCCGCCCGCCCCGCCGCAAACGCCGCCAGAATTTCATCCAGAATCCGATCGTGCAGCCCGGCAAGCTCCCGCTTCTCATCCTGCGTCATCTGTCCAAAAAAAGGAAACGCCCTGCCGCTACGCAGTATCGTGATCCCGTCAAGTTCTGCCAGCGCCGCAAGCTCACCCGTCGGCTGTCCTTTCATAAACTGCGCGAAAATAACCTTTCTTTGCCTTCCCGCCGCTCGGACGGCAGCCCCGACCGCAGCCGTCGTTTTTCCTTTTCCGTCCCCGCAATACAGCTGAATCATACGAATCCTCCATATCAGAACCATTTACTTTGATGACACGCGTCGGAAATTTCAGATTTCCGGCTGCAAAAGAGTCTGTAATACCTCGTCAAAAATCCTATCCATTTCATTATCGTCAATATTAAATTCTTCTGCTACTCCGGCTTTTAAGTTTTCATACAATACGCATCCTGTAGCTTCATCTATCGCTTCAAAATCCTTTTTGGACATAATATTGTATTCCCGTAAAATCCCAATAATCGCCTGACTTATTTCGTCATACCTGTTCCTGCTCATAAGCATATATTCCTCTTCCATCTGAACAATCAAGCATACAGTGTTTCAGCCTGCAAAGCGGAAGCTGTCATTCTTTCAATAATCCATATACAATACTACTCGCATACCGGCTGCATAAAGATTTATCAAAAATTCCCTGTAAAGCATTTGATATGATTTCTGCTACATTATCCGTATCTGATTGATCTATTACTGTTAAAGGTAATAGCAGAAGAAAAATTCTTTTGTCCTCTGAGACATTCAATAAATCTTTAAACGGGAAAATCTGAATATGATAATGGCCTCCTGTGCAGGCAATCTGTCTGTCATTTATATAATAGACTGTATCTCCCGGGTGAAACTCTATTTTTAAAGTCTGCGCAGCTGTGAGATTACAGCAAAGCGTTTCTGGTTCATCAATATAACCGTCTGTTTCCTCCAAAACTCCGTCACGATATTTTGTAAAATTGTTCCACCAATTTATATCTGCCGTTTCATTTTCTTCTATCAGTTCAATCAACGACATATCTGTTTTTTCGTCTAAAGCAGCAGGAAATGATGTCGCCATAAAACCTATCCAAAAGTTTCTGTTAGAAAAACCTATATCGCTTAGAGAAAGCACTTTGTTATTCCTCCCTGAAATTCCCCATTGATCCGCTTCTAAATACTGAATTTATGAATACAGGCTTAAAATTCTTTTATAATTTTTATACATAAGATAAATTCCAAGAGTACAGTCAAGGCATATCACGATTCCTCCGGCAACAGGCGTAACAAGAAACCCAATTCCCGTAATAAGAAATAATTGATCATCCATTTATTCTTTCCCATATCTTCCGAAAATTCTCTGATAGCCGTAGCTGTAATTTCCCGTTTCTGCCCGGCTGCCTTTCGTCCGCTCTGTTTCTGTACGATCCGTTTCCCGGTCGTCCGTCCCGGATGTTTCTACTCTGCTCTCGCAGTCCGTTTTCGGACAATCCGCGCAGATTCCGCAGCCCGACTTTTTTTCTCCTAGAATTCCAATGAAAACGACGCTCTTTTTCGGCGTCAGCACAAAATCCTTATTATAGGAGATTGGAATGAGTTCCCCTCCCGACGACAGTCTGCCGATGATTTCCGCAATCTGTGTAAGCTCTACCTGGGAACCCGGAAACAGATAACGGTTTAAAAACAGCCCTGTCTCCCGCCGCAGCAGATCTGCAAGCTCCTCATACGCCTTTTCAAGGAGCGCGCTGCCTAGACATTCCAATATATAGTCGTCCATGACCGCCTCCGCCCCGCCGTACAGCGCCTGCATGTCGTCAATGCCGCTTCCGAGCGTTACGGCGCAGAGCGCCGCCGTTTCGTTCGGGCTATCGCCCCGTCCTGCCGCCTCATCCGTCTGATCGCGCCGCTCTGCCTTGCTGATTACTCTCCCCTGCCGCCTTATTCTGCCGATCGCGCCGCTCTGTCCGCGGCAAGGCTCGTTCGTACCGTCTGGCAGGAAAGCGGCGCTCTCTGGCCCCGTCAGAAGCTCATAATATCCTTCCGCCCGCAGCAGCGGCGCAAGCGCTTCCTCAAGCGCGGCGATCCGGTACAACTGCGTTTCCTCAAAATGACACCGCTTTGCCATACGCTCCTGCTCTTCTTTTGTCAATCGAATCGAAAATGCCGCTTTTTTCATCTTTTCTAGTTCCATTTATAAAATCTTTTTCGATTGATACCGGTTTGTTTCCGCCCGCACGTTTTACGCCTTCAGCGCCCTCATGGCGTTCAGGATCGCAATCACCGCCACGCCGACGTCGCCGAATACGGCGGTCCACATCGACGCGATACCGCACGCTGCCAATATAAGAATCAATCCCTTAACGCCGATCGCAAAAATAATATTCTGCTTTACGATCACAAGCGTCCGTCTTGAAATTTCCATCGCCCGCGCGATTTTGGACGGTTCGTCCGTCATAATGACGACGTCCGCGGCCTCGATCGCAGCGTCTGAGCCGAGACCTCCCATCGCAATGCCGATGTCGGAGCGCGCAAGTACCGGCGCGTCATTCATACCGTCTCCGACAAACACAAGCTTGCCGCCCGGCGACTTCTGCGACAGCAGCTCTTCCATACGGTCTACCTTATCGCCCGGCAAAAGCTCCGCATAGACATGATCAATCCCGATCTCCTTTGCGACCGCTTCCGCCGTTTCCTTCCGGTCGCCGGTCAGCATAACGATATCCTGAATGCCGCCGTCTTTCAGTCTTCTGACCGCCTCCGCCGCGTCCGGCTTCAATTCATCGGCAATCACAATATAACCCAGATACGCTCCGTCGCACGCCGTATACACGACCGTGCCGATCTCCGGCGCCTTGGCGCATGCAATCCCGTTCTGTTCCAGATAACGCAGATTGCCCGCAAGCACCTTCCTGCCGTCGATCACGGCGCTGACGCCGAAGCCTGCCGTCTCTTCCATCTGCTTGATGCGGCTTCTGTCGATCTCTTCTCCGTATGCCTGCTGTAAGGAACGCGAGATCGGATGATTGGAACCGCTCTCCGCATACGCCGTCAGCTCCAGAAGCGTTTCCGCCTCTCCGGCTTTCGGAACGATACGGCTGACCGCAAAATTTCCTTTCGTCAAAGTTCCTGTTTTATCCATTACGACGATCTCCGCCTTGGACAACGCTTCGAGATAATTGCTTCCCTTGATCAGAATTCCCGCTCTGCTCGCGCCGCCCAGACCGCCGAAAAAGCTCAGCGGAATGGAGATCACAAGCGCGCAAGGGCAGGAAACGACAAGGAAGGACAGCGCCCTGTAGATCCACGTATACCAGTCTCCGCCCGTCGCAAGCGGCGGGATAACGGCAAGAAGCGCTGCCAGCCCCACGACGACCGGCGTATAATATCTGGCAAATTTAGAAATAAAGTTTTCGCTCTCCGACTTGCGGCTGCCCGCATTTTCGACAAGCTCCAGAATTCTTGAAACTGTCGATTCGCCGAATTCCTTCGTTACCCGCACTTCGATCACCGCAGACTGATTGACACAGCCGCTGATGACGGAATCGCCCTCTCCCGCTTCCCTCGGAAGGCTCTCGCCCGTCAGCTCCATCGTGTCAAGCGCCGTGCTGCCCTTTTCGATCGTGCCGTCAAGCGGAATCCGCTCGCCCGGCTTTACAACGATCAGCTCGCCCGGCTTTACTTCTCCCGGGTCGACTGTCAGCAGCCCGCCGTCTCGACAAACGTTCGCATAATCCGGTCGGATATTCATCAGCTCACGGATCGACTTGCGCGATTTATTGACCGCATAAGACTGAAACCATTCTCCGACCTGATAAAAGAGCATAACCGCTACGCCTTCCGGATATTCCCCTACCAGAAAAGCGCCGACCGTCGCTACCGTCATCAGAAAATTCTCATCAAATATCTGCCCTTTTGTAATATTCATAGCGGCTTTTTTGATGACGTCTCCGCCGCAGACAAGAAAAGCCGCCAGAAAAGCGATCAGTCCCGCGTCGGCATACACGCCGCTCCATTTACCGTCAACCGCGACCGCCGCGACAAACAAAGCCGCGCCGAGTAAGATCCGCAGCAGACGCTTTTTCAGTTTCTTTGTCATTGTCTTTGCTCCTATTTTTCAATCACCGTTACGTCCGGTTCATATTTCTTAACGATCTTTTTGACGTCCTTTGTCAGACTGCCCACGCTCGCCTCGTCGATCTCTACGACGAGCTTCTGCGTCAGAAGCGTTACCGTACTCTTTGTCACGCCCGCAAGCTTCGCCACATCCTCTTCGATTTTTCCCGCGCAATGCGCGCAATCCAGATCCTCTAAAATATATGTCTTAATCATCTTTCATTCCGTCCTTTCCTTTACTTTACCGTTATCATTGCCGCTATCCTACTCCTATGATTCGTTTTGCTGCGATTTCCGCTACTCCTCTACGTGCTCCATCCCCTGACTCAGGATCGTAACGATATGTCCATCCGACAGAGAATAAAACACCGTCTTGCCTTCCCGTCTGTTTTTGACGAGTCCCATCTGCTTCAAAAGCCTGAGCTGATGCGAAATCGCAGACTGCGTCATACCTAACATCTGCGCCAGATCGCATACGCACATTTCGCTGCGAAGCAGCGTATACAAAATGCGGATCCGCGTCACGTCTCCGAACACCTTGAAAAACGATGCCAGATCATTCAATTCCTCTTCTCCCGGCATCTCATGAAGAATCCTCTTTCTCAGCTCCTCATGTACGTGGATGCATTCGCAGCCTTCCTCCTCAATATGCCCGCAGCCGCACATCTCCGCCGTCGCGTCTTCTTTTCTCACCCTCGTCCTCCTTTCATATGAATGCTTGTTCATATGTTCATTATATCAAAAGTAATCGCTCTGTCAAGACATTCCGGCGATATGATCTGATACTTTTTCTCATTTATCCTGTAAATATCAATCAGCCGCATAAGATCGCTTCTTATACGGCTGACATTTCATCTTTTGTTATGTGATCCCATTTTTTAATTTATATCTGCTTCTGCAGCGGACTCTCTCTGTAAATAATATCGTCTCTGCCCGGCCCGTTGCTGACCATTGTGATCGGATAACCGATCTGCCGCTCGATAAATTCCACATATTTACGGCAGTTCTCCGGCAGCTCTTCATAATTTCGGATTCCTCTGATCTCCGTTTTCCAGCCCGGCAGCGTCGTCAGAACCGGCTTCGCTTTTTCCAACCTTGACGTAACCGGAAAATCCGTCGTCACCTTTCCGTCGATCTCATATCCGGTACATACCGGAATCTCATCCAGATAGCCGAGCACATCGAGCACGGTAAACGCCACGTCCGTCGTACCCTGCAGGCGGCAGCCGTATTTGGACGCTACGCAGTCGAACCATCCCATGCGTCTCGGACGTCCCGTCGTCGCGCCGAATTCTCCGCCGTCTCCGCCTCGTCTGCGAAGTTCATCCGCTTCCTCCCCAAAAATCTCAGATACAAACGCGCCCGCGCCGACCGCGGAAGAATACGCCTTGCATACCGTAATAATCTGCCTGATCTCGTAAGGCGGAATACCTGCGCCGATCGCGCCGTAAGCCGCCAGTGTGGAAGATGACGTTACCATCGGATAAATGCCGTGATCCGGGTCTTTCAGCGTTCCAAGCTGACCTTCCAGAAGAATGTTTTTGCCTTCCTTAATTGCCTGATCCAAATATGCGGAAACATCGCATACATAAGGCGCAACCATTTCTTTATATTCATGCAGCGTAACAAGCAGCTGCTCCGGATCGATCAGCGGTTTGTGATACAGATGCTCCAGCATGACGTTTTTCGTCTCGCACACTCTGACGACCTTTTCCTTCAGCAAGTCTTCGTCGAACAGTTCGCTGACCTGAAAACCGATCTTTGCATATTTATCGGAATAAAACGGCGCAATACCGGACTTGGTAGAACCGAACGATTTGCCGCCCAGACGTTCTTCCTCGTATTGGTCGAACAAAATATGATACGGCATTACCATCTGCGCCCTGTCGGACACAAGAATCTTTGGCACCGGTACGTTTCTGTCCGTAATCGACTTAATCTCTTCAAAAAGGAGCGGAATATTGAGCGCAACGCCGTTTCCGATAATACTCGTCGTATGCCCGTAAAATACGCCCGACGGCAATGTATGCAGCGCAAATTTCCCGTAATTGTTTACGATCGTATGTCCCGCGTTCGCTCCGCCCTGAAAACGGATAATAATGTCCGCTTCCCGTGCGAGCATGTCCGTAATCTTGCCTTTGCCTTCGTCTCCCCAGTTTGCTCCTACAACTGCTTTTACCATATTGCCTCTCCATTCCGAAGCGTCTGCCGCTTCCCGTTTCCACGCGCAGCCCTGCGCGCAATTTACCATGTCATAAATTCTTTTTATTTCATAGGAACACAGCTTTCGTACAAAACAAAATGGAGTAATTTCCTATGAAATAAAAAACGGGACGTAAAAGTCCCGCCCTTTTACTGATACAGTATACATGAATTTTTCATATAAGTAAACTCAATATTTATTATATATTTTATAAGCAAAACTTATATCTGCTGCATATAGATGACAAAATCAGAAAATGCCCTGCAACAGTCAGCACACTTTACTTAGGATAGTATAAATATATTGTCTTATTCCCTCTTCTGAATCAATTCCATATTCTCGATTCACTTTTTCATAGTATGTTTTCATGCTTTCTTTCGAAATCAGCTCATTAGACGGAATGTTATCCGCATATCCTTTTCTCGCAATTTTCCATGGTTCCTCATTATGTGTAATCTTCTCAAGGACTTTGCCGCTATAGATTCCAAACGTATTCACTACCATATCGATCACCTTACGTTCTTCTTCTGTAAGCGCGTCTACCGTTCCTTCAAAGACTGCAAATCTGGCGTCGTCTATCGGATTATATTTAAAATCCCTGAAAAGCTCATATACCTCAGGGTATACCGGTCCATGCATCCACGCCATACATTCTTCCTCAAATATTGGCCTTTTGTAAAGCGCCATAAATACTCCCTGAATCATGTACAGCAGCTTTTGAAGCATCAACGGCGTAACTTCCTCAAGACTTTTAAATACATACGCTATCACTCTTAACATTTTTTCAGATACAGAAAAAAGAGTCTCCATTTGGACTGCTGCGGTCATCGCCTTATCGTATGCAATACCGGCAATCCGCTTTTTATTTTTCTCAAGAAGCTTTTTCATATAAGCGGGTGAAGTCAGCGCCATACGCATAATGTCAGAATACTCCTTAGACGGAATCTGACCCTCAAGATATCTGGTAATGGTAACTTCACCGAATCCTAATGCAAGCGAAAGAGGCGCTTTTCCTAACTTATAAATCTTCATCAATTTTTCAATATCATCTACAGATATTATACCTTCTGCAGCGCGATACTGCTCGTCAACTTCTCTGATATTTTTATCCATCAGGCCGGGAATACTCATTTCCGCGCCGCATTCAGCACATATAGCGACTGTAATGCTGACCGGATATTCCTTTTCCTTCATTTTTTTAATGATAGTTTTCTTTTTTAAAATATACATAGTATCTTTTCTACACTCAATACAAAAATCCATCCGTCTTTTTATTGCCATTCCGATATCCTCCTTTTACCCTGCTCTATCTAAAATAATACCCAAGCGGATATTTCTGCTCATGGAAAGAAATAACTATCACATAACAATATTCCAGCTTATTAAATTTTATATATAATGAAACTACCCGCTCTGCATTTCCAATTCTTTCTAAGAGCGTTACATCTTTTCCAAAAACATATAACTGTTCGTATTCATAACCCGGATGTTCATTTTGTAATATTTCAGAAAAGTCCATTGCGGTAAGGCTAAGCAAAATCTCTTTTGCTTTTGTTTCATCAATGACATAATCTAAAAACAGATTCAGATTATCCTGCCGTTTTGAGTTTCTATCAATTCTATATCTTCCATTCTTTACCGCATCTTTCACTTCTGAAAGATATGTTTCAATATCGTTTATTGTTACATCCAATCTATCATCCTCAACGTATATGATTGGCTTTTTTCTTATTTCTATCATTATCATATATTTATGATAGGTTTTTGTCAATATCCCATCATCAATTAAAGGGCAAATGAAAGGCAAAGGCAGGCTTGTTGTCTTTTCTGATGTTCTATAGTAAAATAAATATGTTAGTTATCTTACTAACTTCCGGCACAAAAGGCATATTTGATAAACCACAATTTTAGAGAATGATAGAAATGGGATTTCTGGATCAATTAAAAGGAAAAAAAGCAGAGGAAACCGCCGCAGAAATAAGTAAATCGGCAGACTGTGGAAGCAATGTAAACGGAATATTATGTGACGTCAAAAAGATCATCAATAAAAATATGGCTTTCTATTTGCCTCATGTAAAAAACAGTGAGCTGGAAGACGGCGGGGCAGTTTTTTATATGAACGGGCAAAACGGTACTGAATTTGATTGGTATGTCAATGACAGATTGCCGTATTTTATGGTCTTTTATAACGATAAGGATAATTTGGGCGCGGTCAAGCTTGCGCTCTGTCATAACGGGGAATTGCAACTATACCTCTTTGATGAGAAAGGAAAAAAACTTATCCAAACGGTAAAAGAGCAAATGGATATAAGCAAGGCAGATATGCTCAAATTAGCCGCACTATTGACCCGTGAAGCGGATCATAAAAAAATATGGGACAGGAATATTGAAAGCATACGTACCGATGCCCGGATCACTGATGATGAACTCAACGAATTTAACGGCAGACGGGAAAATTATGCTGTAATAAAGAACAGAATGAATATCGGCGCCCTGCTCGCTATTGTTTCAAAAAAGATAATAGACGAAGGCTGGAAGGTCGGATATATGGAAAGAAACGAGCCTCGTGACAAAAATGACAGCGGTTGGTTTTTCGCTTCCGGCAATGAAGACGATACATATCTTTCGGATCCCAAAAACCTAATGTTTATCATGGTAGCGACGGTATGGCAGCGATTTGACAGCGATATCTTCAAATATATCGATATGCCGGCTGGTTCAAAATTGATTAGAATATCGCCGAAAGAATTCGAAATCGATAAAAACGATAAAAAGATATATACGCTCAAAAAAGAGCCCTGACAAATTCGTCGATGCAGGAAGCCTTAACCGCCTCTTTCAGCCATAACCCAAGCTGATCCGAGTCGGTTTCTTCCTCGATCCGTGTATGAACTTCTTCCGGAACGCTTCCCATGTCCGACAAAATCAATAAAATAGATTCCCGTTTTCCACAGAGCGTTCCTATCCTCTCTCCTGCTTTCTTTCCTGCCATTTTCCCTGCTTTCACGCCCTCCTCATAGCCAGCCATCCGCTCTTCCGCACGTATCTTTTTGATAACGTATAATTAATTTCGCAAATTCAATTTCATAAAAATAGACATGGTCTATAGCCGTTTGGTAGAATTAAGTCACCACAACAAAACCTATCAAAGGAGGCTATAAACCCATGTCTGATAAGATTATACAGCTAAA
>JAGARW010000118.1 GCA_017621975.1 Lachnospiraceae bacterium
AGCAAATTCGGCGTATTCTCGTCAACGGCAATATCAATTTCAATCGTTGCTACAAACTTTCCTTTAATCATGCTTGTCCTCCTCTCCGGCACGGCGGTTCCAGGCTCTTTTTGCTCCCCAAATGGTGGAACGTGCTTCACAATTTTTTACGGGCGTATATCTGCAAACAGAGCAAAAGAATACCCAGAACTGTTTCATATCCCCAACACGGCGGGGTTCCGGCTTTCCTTTGCATTTCGGGCACGGCTTCACATCAGGCATGTTCCTTCTCCAATCTTTTTTGAGCTTAGTTATCCTTTTTCTACTTCTATTTCTACTTCTATTTTTATTTCTATTTTCTGTTTTTATTTTCCGTTCCTGCGCTTCCCTCGCTTTGCCGTCACAGCCGCTCTACGATCTTTTCAAACGCTTTCAGTATTTTCGGATTAAAAGCGCCGCATTCGCCGTTCAGGATCATTCTGACTGCGGTTCCGCTGTCGTACGCCGACTTATAGACCCTCTCGGACGTCAGCGCGTCGTATACGTCCACAACGGACACGACCTGCGCCCAAATGGAAATGTTGTCTCCGCTCAGCCCGTCCGGATATCCTTTTCCGTCCCACCGCTCATGATGATGGCGGCAGATGTCATAACTGTAATTATAAATGTCCCGATCCATCACATTCGGCATACTGCGGAGTATTTCGCAGCCCTTTACCGTATGCTGCTTCATGATCTCAAATTCTTCGTTCGTCAGCCGTCCCGGCTTGTTCAGTATTTTGTCCGGGATCGCAATCTTGCCGATATCGTGCAGGATCGACGCCGTGCCGATCTTTTCGATCTCTTTCTCCCGCACCGCGTATTCGGGGTAAGTATCTCCCACTTCCGTCATCAATATCTTTGTCAATCCGGACATGCGCTTTACGTGTTCTCCCGACTCGCAGTCCCGAAACTCGATGATCGACGCGAGCATTTCCACAAGAGAACGGTTCAGACGGTTAAATTTTTCTACCTGTTTTTTTACGACATGCTCCAATTCGTTCCGCTGTTCGTACAGCTCGACGATATGATCTACCCTGCGCTGTAAAAACTGCGTCATAAACGGTTTTCTGATAATATCGATCGCTCCGAGATTATACCCTTCCAGCAGCATTTCCGTGCTGTCCGCCGCTGTGATCAGAAACACGGGGATATATTTGATTTTGCCCGTTCTGTTCATATCCCGCAGAACGTCCAGACCGTCCTTCTTCGGCATCAGAAGGTCAAGAAGCACTGCGGATATATCCTTCCGGCGGCCAATGATCTCAAGCGCCTGCTCTCCGTCGCCAGCTTCCAAAATATTGTATGTATCCTGAAAAGCGTCGGCAAGGATCATACGGTTGATCTCAATATCGTCGACGATCAGGAGCGTTTTCTCTCTCTGCACTTAAGTCCTCGTTTCCGCGCCCTTTCCGCTGTCTTTATGAATACTTTTCGATACAGGCGATGATCGCCCGCTGAACCGGCAGAACCGCGTCCAACACCTCTTTCGCCTGCTGCGGCTGCCCCGCGCGCAGCAGTCTCACGATCTCCGAATAAGCCCTGTAAATCGGCGTTACCGACAGATTGCCGGAAGCTCCCTTGATCGCGTGCGCCGCCTCTGTAATATCCGCATATTGATTGCAGTCAAAATCCGGCTGGACGATCGAGCTTTTCATCATACCGGCAAATTTCACAAGCATTCTTTCATAGAAAGATGCGTTGCCGTTCATTCTCTCGATCGCCTCGTCCGTATTTACCCCAAGCTGCTTCAATTCCTCTATCAGACTCATCTTCCGCACCTCCTCTTTTATCAAACAAACTTATCTTTTATTCTATCATAAAACGGGATTTCGGTCAATTATCACTAGTCCTATTCTCCTATTGTTCCGCGTCGGGGACGCACCATTCGCCGCGTTGCATTCACCTCATCCGCCGCTCCGGAAACGCCTTCCGCACAGACTCTATTTGTGCAGAACGCTCTCTTTTCTGCCCGCGGCAAGCGCGGCGTTGCAGTCTTCGTTCAGCCCCTCCGCGCACTCCTGCGGCGTTACGGTTCCGAGCAGCAGCTCGTGGATATGCGGCCAGAATACGCTTCGGACGGAGTCCTCCCGTCCCTGCCAGTTCGGGCTGTTGTTCATAAAATCAACGATATGACCGCTGTTTTCGGAAAATTCCCGCAGCATCAGTATCTGGTCTTCATATTTTTCCGTTACCTTTTCGCTCGCCGGAATATTGCCCGCAGACAGCTCCAGCAGCTCCTCCGTTTCGTAAATATAACGGACAAAATCCTTCGCAGCCTGCAGCTTCGTATCGTCTCCGTTGTCAAACACCTCAAAACCGTTCGGAAACATCGTCGCGACGCCGCCCGGATAATTGACGAATCCATAGCTGTCGATATCATCGTACAGCGTCGTATTCGCATTGTTGAAATGATAAATGGCAAGCTGCCCGTTCGCAAACAGCTCGCTGCAGTTTTTGATCACAAGGTTTTCCGAATGCGGCGGATACCATCCCCTCCCGGCGCCTTCCTGCATCCATGTAAGCGCCTGAATGACGCGTTCATCCTCAAAATCAAAATTGCCCGCTTCGTCAAAAATACCGCCGCCAAAAGCCCGCAGCCGGGACATCGTATGCGTGTCTCCCTGATTGTTGCCCGCGTACATCATCATCGGATAAGTCCCTTCGGGAAGCTCCCTCGCCAACGTATCCAGAATGTCCGTCCATTCCTCGATTGTCCATGTCTGAATCTCCCGGTCTTCCCCGAAATAATCCTCCAGCCCGCACGCCTGAAACAGCGTTTTATTATAAATCAGAATATTCTGCATATTGAGGTACGGCATCATATAAGTCTTTCCGCCTACTTCGCTCATTTGCCACAGAGATTCGTCAATATCGTCTCGTATTTCCTCCGTGATGATATCGTCAAGCGGAACCACTCTTCCGGTATGGATATAAGACGACATATTAAAGTAACCGGCGTAGATCACATCGGCCGCGTCTTCCGTATCAAAGCATTTTGAAATGGCTTCTTCCTCCTCCGCCAAAGGAAAAATCTGCAGATTGACCGTAACGTCCGCCGCCTCGTACTGCTCCGCAAACGCTGTCGTCACCTTCTCCATAAAAGCTTCGACATGATCGATCTGCGCATCGCTCACACAGTTCATTTCCATAGACGGCGCCTTAACGACAATCGTCACCGCCTCCTTCTCCTGCCGCCCGCAGCCAGACAGAAATCCGCACAATGCGCCTGCAAAAAGCAGCGCCGCCATGTTTTGATATAATCTTCTTTTCATTGCCCCACCTTATCTGTTTCATCCCTTCTCAATGATACGCTTTTTCCGCCTGCTTCCCCCCCCATATATACTTTACCTAAGCTCCCGTTTCTGCAGCGTCCGCTTTCTGCACGGACAGTTTCCGAAAGAGTATCTTTGTATCGATCGGTTTTGTCAGGAAATCGCTCATGCCGCTTCTGGTCGCCCGCTCCCGGTCCTCCTGAAAAGTATTTGCCGTACAGGCAAAAATAGGAACCTTCTTTGCGTCCGGGCGGTCCATGCTTCTGATCCTCGACGCGGCCTCACAGCCGTCCATCACCGGCATCTGCATGTCCATCAAAATAACGTCCACCCCGCCGTTTTCCGTCTCGCGGAACCGCTCTACAGCCTCCGCTCCGTTTCCTGCCAGAAGAACCTCCACTCCCTCGCTTTCCAGAATCTCTTTCAGAATCTCGGCGTTCAGTTCATTGTCCTCCGCAACCAGAACGCGCATCCTTCGTCCGTCTTTTCCAGATATGAAGGCGTTCTCCTGCGTCTGCTGTCTGGGAGCGGCGGCTTCCTGCGCCGGAAGCCTTACGGTAAATGTGCTTCCCGCTCCAGGCCTGCTGTCCACCGTAATTTCTCCGCCCATAGCGTCCGTTAAAAGCTTACTGATCGCCAGCCCGAGTCCCGTTCCCTTCACACTGCCGGAAATCTCGTTCCTCTCCTGCGTAAAGCTCTCCCACATATGCTCCTGAAATTCCCTGCTCATCCCGCAGCCGGTGTCTTTACACACGAAAGTCGTAATGACCCGTCCGCCCTCTTCCTTTTCCTGAAAAACGGACAGCGTAATCGTCCCGCCTTCCGGCGTAAATTTCGCGGCGTTCCCGACAAGATTCATCAGAATCTGTTTGATGCGGATCTCGTCTCCCAAAATCCAGGGCGCGGAGATTTCTTTTTCTACAACAAACGTAATTCCCCTGTTTTCAATATTGCTCCGCTGCATCGACCAGACGGCGTCCGTGATAGTTTCCGGCGAAACCGCCTCGCTCTGCAAATCGATCTTTCCGCTCTGCAGCTTACTCATGTCCAGAATATCATTTACAAGCGACAAAAGATAATTTGCGGTCACGCGCGCCTTCTCCAGCCTCTCCCGCATAATCTTCTTTGCGTCCTCCCGGTCGAAATCACGCTCCATCAACTGGATCAGACCGATCACCCCGTTTAAGGGCGTGCGGATCTCATGGCTCATATTCGCCATAAACTCGCTTCTCGCCTTTGCCTGCGCCGCCTCCATCATCGATTTCTGACGTACGCGCACGGCGGCATAAAGGATCCCTGCGATGACGATCAAAACCGTTCCGAACATCAGGACGCTCATCGCAAAAAACTCTCTGCTCTGCTCCAGTAGAGCGCTTTCCTCTACGGATAACAGGAAATACCATTCGATCTCTTCGCTTTCAAACGGCATCAGATAAAACAGCCTGTTGATCCCCTCCGCATCCTTATGGTAAAAACTAAGATCCTCCTTTTTTTCGATCGTTTCGCGAATCGTTTCCGCAGCCGAATCGTTTTCCCTGCTTTTCTCCATCCAGTCGAAAAAGTTATTTTTCTGATTCAGATAAATCGTCTTGTCCACATTCACGACGTAATTGCCGTCTTTGTCGATAACGGCGCTGTATCCGCGGCTTACTCCGTCTTTGACAAAGCTGTCGAGCACCAGTTCTTCCCGAATAGAGCTTAAGGAACACATGCCTACGAGAGCGCTCATTTCCGTTCCGTCCACATAAAAATCATGCAGGCGGACTCCGTACAGAATGCATTCTTTTCCGATTCCCGCCTTGTCTACCGTATCGTCAAACCGTACGACGACGCGCTCCTTTCCGCCTTCAAAAAAAGGAAGCAGGTCAATGCGGTTGTTCATGCTGCCGCTGCCCGGATCGTATACCATATACTTATCCGTATAAACCTTGCCGTCCGCCGCCACCATATAAAGCTCCGAAAAGTCGCTGTTAGCGCATTCCACATTCATATAGCTTTCCAGTTCGGGAATCGACCCGCAGTCATAGCTGACCAGCTTTCCATGCATATAGACCAGACTGTCCCACGCCCGCTCGACATGCGCCTGAATACGGTCCTGGTCATGCTCAGACAGCTCGCGGATCACCTGAAGCGTATTGTTTGCCACGCTCCGGTCAAGCCGCTTCAAATAAAGGACGGAAACGACCGCGACGGTCAGTACGATCCCAAGTACGACCGGAAATGAAATTACCCTGTTCTTTTCTTTGTTCATGCCGGTCTCCTTCCCGCCCCTCTCCCCGTTATAAACATTGTATTGGATGGGCCGGGGGATTGTCAATGAGAAGTGTAAAGACGTTTGTAATCCTACACCTATGGCATACTGTCTTATTGTAATTGACTTTTCTTTTACCATTTGCTAGTATCATAATAGGTGATTTCATTTCTTACTCACATTAAATATACATTAACTTGTACACACTTCATATTTGGGAAATCCAGCAGCAAACGTCTCAGCCGGGAGGAATTATATATGAAACAAGTTGCGCGCAGGCCTGTCATAATATTTTTTGGTATATGTATGGCTGCGCTTTTGGGCAGCTCCTGTTTTTGGTATTATCGTCAGATAAATGACAAAATATATCAGACAATGACCAACAATATACAGGAATTGGCAGGGCATGACCTGAATGCAATAAAAACGAACATAGAAAAGAACTGGAATGAGCTGGAGGCAATTCACAACAGAATGCTGTATTATCAATACTCCAGTATCAGCGAGGTGCAGGAAAGACTGCATGTAGAGCAAAGTACCAGCGGCATTGAAAAGCTGTACTATGTAACCGAAGACGGCGAAATGTACTCCGGCGATTATATCATTACAGAGGATTCCAATCTGACATCCATATTTGAAAAAGAGGGCGAAAGGTTTGTCTGCAGATACGACAATGTAAATACAGATATTCCGGAGCTTCAGAGAGAATACCTGATGTACGGGATACGGATAACCCCCTGGAAAGTAGAAGGCGTCGTATTTACCGGCATAGTCAGCAAATTAGAGATTAACAGTATACAGGACGACCTGATCATTCAATCCTATAACGGACAGGGTTCCTGCAGTGTTGTGGATGCGGACGGATATTATATTATCAATACAAACAGATCGCTGAGTTTTCAGGAACGGCAAAATTTTGATTCCTCCTATGATCGGAAGCGATTCCTTACGAAAGGCCAGGATGCCGGGGAAATTGAGCGGAAACTGATAAACGACGGAATTTTTACAACCCTGTATCGCGATGAAGCAGGAAATGAATATGTCATGACTTTCCAGAAAGTCGAGCAGACGGATTGGTATTTTATTATGCAGGTGGACCAGAAGGTATTTGAAAGGCAGACAGGCAGCATTCTATACCTTTCTCTGATAGCCGGCGGTCTTATGATAACGGCGGTGATAATTTCTCTTGGACTTTGGTACATCATGAGACAGAAATCCTTTCGTGCGAAAACACAGCTTGAGGCAAGAAATGAATTTTTATCCAACATGAGCCACGAAATCAGGACGCCGCTTAACGGGCTCATCGGTCTGAATCATCTTATGGTTCAGAATATAAATAATAAGGAAAAATTAAAAGAATATTTATATAAATCGTCCCATGCGGCGCAGTATCTGTTGGCTTTGGTAAACGATATACTGGATATGTCCAAGCTTCAGGCGGGAAAGGTAGACCTGCACATTGCGCCGGCAAATCTGGAAATGATTCTTGATAATGTGATTTCCATGCAGCGGGAAAACATAGCCGGAAGAGGGCTTAAGCTGTGTATCGAATCGGATATCAAACAAACGTGGATAGAATGCGACGAGGTAAGAGTAAAGCAGGTACTGATGAATCTGCTGAGCAACGCGGCGAAATTCACCCCTCAGGGCGGAACAATCACGGTAAGAGTGCGTCAGGAAGAAACTGACAAAGCCCAGACGATAACAAACCGCTTTGAAGTTGAAGATACCGGCTGTGGAATGAGCGAAGAATTTCAGAAGCATATTTTTGAAGCATTTTCACAGGAAAGAGAGCATAACGCCGACAGCCAAAAGGGAACAGGTCTGGGGATGTCCATCAGCTACCTGCTGATGCAGGTTATGGGCGGAAGTCTGTCAGTGGAGAGTAAGCTTGGACAAGGAAGCATTTTTTATATGTCCTTTCCGGCCTCCGTCACGCAGGAGCAGAATTATATCGAGGCAGAACCTGATACGGATGCGGCTTCCCTTGATCTTGCTAACCTGAATATTCTGATTGCAGAGGATAATGAGATTAATGCAGAAATTCTGACGGAAATTCTGGCAGAGAGCAATATTACATCGGAAGTGGCGCGAAACGGCAGGGAAGCCGTTGAAATGTTTGCCGCCTCAGCTCCCGGAACCTATCCGGTCATTCTGATGGATATCCAGATGCCGGAAATGGACGGATATGAGGCTGCAAAAGCAATTCGCCACTTAAAGCGTGCCGATGCCGATACGGTAAGAATCCTTGCCTGTACGGCAAATACGTTTCAGGAAGATATCGACAAGGCGATGGAAAGCAGCATGAACGGATTTATCGGGAAACCTATCAATGTTAAGGAACTGTTTCTCAAATTGAGGGAGGTAGAATCACATGAAACTACAAAAGAGACTGTTTAAAGCCGCGGCGATGCTGGGCCTCGGACTGCTGCTGACCGGCTGCGCAAAGAAAGAGGAGGTCACCATTACAGTCAAGGTTCCTGTCCTGGCTATGAACAGCGTGGCAGATTCTGATATAGAGAGTGCGGATCAGTTTCTGAAAAAGGCGGCGGAAGCATTTGAAGCGCAAAATGAAGGAGCAGCAATACGTTTTGTAATCTTCGAACAGACAAAGGAAGATTCTGCGGTTACTGACTGTTTCGATACCGCTGATGCTGCCGATGTTCTGTATGAAGGCTATTTTAATATGTCCACTTATATTTATACAGGCAGAATGGTTCCGTTGGACGATATGATATCCGATGAGATAAGAAACGATATAGACGGCAGCCTGTGGGATATGAGCCGCGCTGATGGAAAAACTTATATGATGCCGTATTTGAGTCTCCAGAATACATATGTCTACAATAAGGAATTATTCCGGAAGGCAGGACTGGAAAAATATTTGACAGACGAAAGCGTAATTCAAAACTGGACACTTGACGAATGGGAAGAGATTCTTTCCGTCCTGAAAGAAAAGCTGCCGGAGAATATCCATGTTATGCCCATGTATGCGGCAAATAATCAGGGAGATACGCACACGATGACTTTGATCCGCAGTCGGGGAAGCAGCTTCTTTGATGAAAACGGAAAATTTAATCTTAATACAGAAGAAGGAATCGCCGGACTTCAATGGATGAAAGACAACTATGAAAAAGGCTATTACCCTCCGCACTGTGAGGATCTGGAAATCTCCGATACGGTGGAACTGTTTTATAACGAACAAATTGCTTTTATGATTGGCAACAGCGCAAACGGCAATGCAATTCCATTCGATTACAGTGTTGTTAATTTTCCGGGCGGGGAAGGCGGACATGCCACCTCTTTTGTAACAGGTTTTTCCGTGTTTGACAACGGAGATGAAGAAAAGGTGGAGCTCGCCAAGGAATTTGTGAAATTTATTTATGAAACAGACCCCTGGCTTGACTATTCTGCGGGAGCAATTCCGGCAAGCCAAAGCATTGCAGAAAAATACAAGGATCAGATTCCTATGTTAGAGGAATATTATCTGAACAATGTAAATGTTGTAAATTTTACGGCAAATAACCCTAACTGGCGGGGCGTAAGAGACACCTTCTATCCTCATATACAGAGTCTTCTGCGTGGAAGCGAAACAGCGGCGGAAGCTGCCGCAGGGCTTGACCATGACTGTAATGCCGCCATTGAAGAAGGTCTGAATACGGGACAATTACATGAATAATACATGTTCCTCCAAAGCGTTCCGCTCATTTTGAAGCTTTGGAGGAAGGCTTATATAAAATCTCCTCTAATATCTCGCCGATTTACTGTTCTGAGCAGTTATCACTATGTATAACTGTTGTTACCACTGTGTATAACTGCTCATAGAACTATCCATTTACCATTTTATTATTTTCGGTTATTTTTACTGTGCGTCTGCTACTGCCTGTACCGCTTCAAGTTCCTTAAGCGGATCTGCGCCTGCCGCCACATTCTGCATTGCAACCTGTATTGCTTTCTCAAGCTCGCTGTTGGATAACTTTCTGTTTCCTGCTGCATTGCCGACATAATTATTGACGTTATCAATAGACTGTTGCTGTAATTCTCCGTCTATCTCTCCTGTATAGGCGATCTCGTTAGATACCGGCGAGCCCTGAAGATAATTTACCCAATACTGCTGTCCTTCCCCATTTGCCAGATACTCAATAAACTTCATAGCAGCTTCTTTTTCTTCACAATCTTTATTCATGCAGATCATAACGTCTACACCAGTCGTTCCAAGAATTACATTGCTGTCCGATACCGATGGGAATGGCTCCATACCGATTACGTCTCCCTTCGCCTGAATCTCTGTGCCTTCCAATTCAGAATTGGTAGGAGATGTTGGCCCTAAGTGCCATGAGCCTGTCATGAAAAATACTGCTTTTCTTGCAAAGAAATACTGATCTCTTGCATCTGGATATGTCGCCACGCCCAATGCTCCATCTTCAAAAATACCATCCGTGAATAATTTCTGCCATGCATTCATCGTGTCTATAAAGCATTGGTCCGTCCACTTACGTTCCCCTTTTTCCGCTTCATATACCGCACCGTTTTCGAACTCATTGGATGCCTGTACGAACCAGTCTGAATTTACCCAGTCATCTGCCGCACCTGCCGCTACGCATACATAACCATGTTCCTTCGCTTTAGCTGCAGCATCCTTTAATTCTGCGTATGTAGTAGGAACCTTGTCAATTCCGCATTCATCCATCAGAGTCTTGTTGTACATCAGTGTCGTCATACCTGCCGTAAGAAGCGGCATACCCGCCACTGTTCCATCCTCTGTTGTACACTGTGCTACGGCGTTCTCATTAATCTTGTCTTCCCATCCGCCCCAATATTCATCCGCAGTTTCTTTCATGTCAGCAGAGAATTTTGCGTATTGTTCCATCATGGAACCTGTAGTCATACCATAAAGATCCGGTCCTGTTCCTGATGCCATCGCAACCTGCAGTTTCTCAAAGAAATCATCCTGTTCTGTCCGGGTATAATCAATTTTAATATTCGGATTCTCCTTTTCAAATTCCGCAATCAGTTCCTCCGACTGGTCATTCGTCGGAAGCCATGACCAAAAAGAAAGCGTTACCTGACTTTCTTCTGACGAAGCTGCATTTAGTGGTTCTTCTTTTTCCGCTCCACATCCAGCCATCGACATAACCATCGCTGCCGCTGTTAATGCAGCAAGAAACTTTTTCATTTTCATATCAACTTGCCTCCTGTTTTGTTTTTCTGATATCAGAATACCTTATCTGCGTCAAATTTTTACTCCATTTTTTTGCTTTTTTATTCTCTTTTTTGTTCTCATGGGATCATAGATACAGACAATTTCTCTCCATCAATGACCAATTCATCAATACGTGCAGAACGAGTATCTTCTTTCAGATTGTTATCCCCATAGTCTCTGCCATGATAAACAATATAACATTTTCCATTCTCGAAAATCAGGCTGTTATGCCCTGTTCCCTCCATGAATTCGTTCTTGCGAAGAAGCGGCTCATAAGAATCGTTATCAGGATGTTTAATCCATTTTAAGTTTCTCAAATCCTCGTCTTCCGCTCCATACGCTACAGCATATCCGATAAAATATGTCGGGTTCTGATAGCAGGCTCCGGAATACATCAGGAAGTGCCTTCCTTCATAATAAAAGTAAAAAGCCCCCTCCACTGTATGCCAATGCTGTCCCTTTTTAAATCTGTCTTTCATATATATTTCTTCATCTATCGTAGGCGGCAATGCACATACCGGGTTTCCTTCCATTGTAAATGGATCTTTCATTTTATCGCACATAATCCGGGTTCCCGCACGCTCTGCCTCATAATCGTTGTTGCAGTAAAACATATACATTCCAGATGGTGTTTTCACTACATGGGCATCAATCGAAAAAGGCGGTAGCATCGTTTTTACATACTCAAAAGGTCCCTCAGGCACGTCTGCCACCGCTACCCTGATCTGTTGTCCATGTTCATCTTCATTCTTTTCATCAATACTGGAATAATACATATAATATTTCCCGTTTATTTCCAGTACGCTGGGAGCCCAGCAAATTTTCTGTCCCGGCATCTCCAGACGGATTCCTTCATACTCCCATCCGCTTAGAAGATCATTACTGCTATAAACCTGTCCGTCTGTGGCATAAATGTAATAGCGTCCATCGTTTCCCTTTAAAATATACGGATCCGGTTGTCCTAAAGGCGCCTTATCTCCCTGCTTTCTCTTATAAAGTTTCATTACAGTTTCTCCTCAACACTACCTATTTTTCTGAATATTTATCCTTTTACCGCACCCGCCGTTATACCAGATACTAAAAACTTCTGACTGACAAGATATACCAAAATAGAAGGCAGCGCCAGTAAAATCATAACTGCATAAATTCTTGCAACATCAATAGGGCTCTGGTAGGTACTTGACATGAAATATTGTGCCGCCAAGGTAACCGGATAATTTTCTTCGCTTCTCATAACCAAAAGCGGAACCAAATAATCATTCCATGAATAAATGAATGTAAGAATCAGCACATTTGCAACCATCGGAACACTAAGCGGAATCATGAACTGTCTCCAAATACAAAATGTAGATCCACCGTCAATTCTTACGCTTTCCAGCAATTCATTCGGAATTGTATCAAAATAGTTTTTGAGCATTAAAAGCATCATTGGTGAATTAAAAGCAATCAAGGGTATTATCACACCCCAGTGTGTATCCACTAATCCCAAATTCTTAATTGTTGAAAAAAGAGGACTTGTTACCGCTGCCACCGGAACCGCCAGACACGCTAAAATCGCTCCATAAATAATTTTCTGTCCCCGGAAGTGCATTTTTGAAAATGCAAATGCCGCCAGCGCCGTGATAAGCGTTACTGTTACCGCTGTAATGACTGCAATCAACAAACTATTAAATATAACCCGGAAATAATTAATTTTCTCATAATTCAATACATAAGCATAATTCCCAATCCCATTGATTGTAAAAGATTTTGAAACTGCAATCACAATAGGCGTCAGCCAGATTAAGGCAAACAAAATCAAGACTGCATAAGTTCCTAAAATAGATTTCATCTTCGCTTTCATCGCTTAGTCCTCCTTCCCTAATTTAATCTGTAAGAACGACATAATCATTGCTATAATCAAAATTGCAACGCCGATAGACGCTGCGCCTCCTGCATTAAAATCGTTAAAGGCCTTCTCATACAGGTAGGTGTTCATAACCGTTGTCGATCTTCCCGGACCGCCTCCCGTCAGTAGTTTTACCAGGTCAAATGTCTTTAGAGAACCTACGATGCCAAGTATAATCAAAACATTGGTTGTCCCTTTGACCATAGGTAATGTCACTGAAAATGTTGTTTTCCAAAAGCCTGCGCCGTCAATCTTTGCAGCCTCATAAACATCGTCCGGCAGACTCATAAGCGACGCATAATATGTAATCATAGAAAACCCCATCCATTGAAAAATATTGACTATAATTACAGAAAGCAAAGCAATTTTAGGGTCTCCCAACCAGTTTTGCGTCAATCCTCCCAGATGAATTGTTCGAAGGAATTGATTCAGCGATCCATTAGTAGGGTCCATAATGATTCGGAAAATCGCCGTAATAATGGATGTTGCCATTGCGATCGGCAAAAAATAGATTGCTTTAAAAACATTTGAGCCGAATAATTTCTTTTTCAGAAGAACCGCCAATACAAACCCCACAAATGCCTGCACAAATACAGTTCCCACAAAGAAAATGATGTTATTCACTACAGATGTCCAGAAAGTTTTGTCCGCCAACATTTTGATATAGTTTTTCAATCCTATAAGCTTAAAACTGTCCGACATACCATCCCAATCTGTAAAGCTCACAACTACCGTATTAATAATACAGTAATATACCAGCGCAAAAGAAAGCGCCATCAGGGGTAAGATATACAAATATGCAATCTTATCATTTTTCATTTTCAATTTGTTCATTTTCTTTCTACCTCCATAGTCAAAGTATAAAGGTTGAAAGCGTGAAAAAGGACAGCAATTTTTTGAGAAATCCTCTATTTTTTTGTCATAAACTCACTAGGTGTAATCCCTTCTATCTCTTTAAATACTTTAAAGAAATAATTATAGTTGCGGAAACCTGATAACTCTACAATCTCCTTCGTCGTTATGTCTTTGCGAATCAAAAGACTTTTTGCTTTGTTTACTCTCTGACGATTCAAAAATTCCACAAAACGCATTCCCGTTTCTTTTTTAAACTCCCGGCTCAAATGAGTATAACTGCATCCTGCAAGCTCTGCACATTTCTCTAATGATATGTTCTCTGCAATATTTCGTTTCACATATTCTATGACTTGACTGACCGATTCCGAATACTGTTCTTTCCTTTCTATTCTGGAAGTTTGAATATATTTATAGAGCACTTCCAAAATCATGCTTCGAAACTGCTCATACTCTTCATATTCTTTCATTTCTGTCAGCAGGCCATGCAATTCTTCTTCTGAAAGCATTTCCTTCTGCCAAAATAGTTTTAGTATTTCTTTATAATTCTGACAGACTTTTTCCCATGTAAAACGTTTTTTCTCCATAAAGTCCAGCATCTCATATATAGTGTCCACACAATTTTCCATATGATTATTTAGTTCAAACATGAACTGTTTCCAAAGATTTTCAGGTAATTCTCCATTGTAATATGTAATTCTTTTTGCAACTGCAAAGCTCATAATTTTATTTCCGCCTAAATACAGCTTGTCTGATAATAACTCTTCCATTCTGTTGCCTTCTGCAACCGCATTTATTATATCCCCATGAACTTCCCCGTTCACAATTGTCACTGTAATATCCAGCATTCTGACAATCTGCCTTTGCAGACGCCCTACAAGATTACTTTGCATGTTGAGCATACTCAGCATACTTCTTTCCTCTAAAAAGGAAAGCAATAGTATAATATGATTTCTTTTCGTCACATAAATCACATATTGATATCTGTCTCCCAAAATTTGTCCTAGCATATCGATAACCGCTTTGCAAATATCACGTTTATATTCTGCCGGATGAATACCCGTATGCAATTTATAATCTGGACTAATTGCAATCGGCGCAATATTTTGACAGAAAAAATCGATCTCTCCTTTCTCTGACAGCTCCCTTATTTTTCCTGCATTAAAGTCGCCTTCATCAAAAATGCAATATCCTTTCTTTCGGTAAGTATCATTTCCTGCCGGCACAATCCGATATTTGTCCCTTACCTGATCCAGCACAGAGATTAATTTTTCTTTTGAAAGTTCGTGCTTCAAAAGATAATTTGCAGCGCCGTTAATCAGGCTTCCCCTTACATAATTAAAATCGTCATACCCACTTATAGCAATGATCGGAAGATACTCATCTATAATATGAACATTTCTCATCAATTCTACTCCGTTAATTTCCGGCATCTGCATATCGCATAAAATCATATCAATCTTATTTTTCCGAAGCCATTCCAATGCATTCTTCCCATTGACAAAATCAGCGACAACCTCATAAGTATCATTGTTTTCCAAATATTTCTTTATCATATTGCGGCTGGTCAGTTCATCATCTACTAATATAATTTTTATTTTCTGCATTATATCTCTTCCTCCACGATTGGCAATGTCAGAATGCATTTTGTATATTTTCCTTTTTTACTCTCACAATGCAGACCATAACAATCTCCAAAATAAATTTTGATTCGCTCATTCACATTTACGACACCGATTCCGTTAAACGATCTGTCTTTTCCCTTCTTCTTTTTTAATACTTCTTCCGCTTTCTCCTCGGATATCCCTTCTCCATTATCCTCGACAATAATCACCAGGTTGTTGTCGCATCTTTTTGATGAGATTATAATCCGTCCCCGTTTTGCCAAGTCTTCCGGCAATCCATGATAAATCGCATTTTCCACAATCGGCTGTAAAATAAATCGGGGAATAAGCAGAGATAATGTGTCCTCCTCTACTTCTTTTATTATTTCAAAATCATAGCTTCCACTATATTCCATAATTACCAGATAATTATCTACATACTCCAACTCATTTTTAAGCGGAATAAATTCCCTGTCCTGATGCATAACATTTTGCAGTAATGCATTCAGAGAATTGACTAACGGGACGATATTATCTGCATGCTGTATTTTTGCCATCCACACAACATTATTCATGACATTCGATACAAAGTGCGGATTAATCTGAGCCTGCAAAAAAGCCATTTCATTTAATCTCTTTTCCCGTTCCTCCTGCGCTACTCTCTCCATAAGTTCCTGAATCCGTACAATCATGTGATTAAATGTTTTCCCCATCTGGGCAATCTCGTCATTCCCTTTTACCTCATACCGTACAGTCAGATCTCCGGATGATACGCTTTTCATCTTGCCACTTAATACAGAGATTTCCGTTGTCATCTTCGACACAATCACAATGGTTGCCAATAAAGAAATTGCGATAAGCAACGTCGTAACCACTGCGCTCACCATAGCTGTTCTATGTATGCCTGCGGTATAAAATTCGGACGGGATCGCCATATGAAACGTCCATCCCACACTTCGTGCTTCAAAGATATTTTTTGCATATCCATCGTCCAGAGAATCGAAATAAGACGCATCTTTTCCACTATTCGAAAAAATAAGCGCATTTTTTTCATTTACAACCTGAAAAAAACTCCCTTCCGGTAAATTTGCCGAAAACATCTGATCAATAACTCCATAATCAAAATACAAGATAACATATCCTACAATTTCTTCCTCATCGTTTACAATTCCTCGGACAGCGGGAAGTACATAGTCGCTGGAGATTGTAGATTTCAAACCTTCCAGATGCATCGGCTCCATCATAACCATAGAATGTTTCAGTTGTTCCTGATCCAGCTTCACAATATCCTCGTATAATGTTTCTTTATCCTGAATAATATAATTTGTAGCAAATACACACTGCCTGTTTGCTGCAACAGCAATACCCGAAATATAGTATTTATATCCGTTTAAACTTTTGATATAATTCATGATTATCCGGCGATTATTTAAGTATGTCTGATTCCACTGCCCATTCCGGCTGATCTCTTCACGGTTTAACTGTATGACCGGTTCAATAATGTTCGCTTCATTGGTAGCAGCCAAAGTAGCCATATATGAAGTATCTGTCAACAAATATTCAAAAGCATGATATGCATCCTGCATGGTGCTTTCTGAAACATTTTTCAGATAAACGTTTGTAAGTTTTTGGCTTGTACTGTACCAAATTCCTGTAATTGCAATTCCCATAAGGAGCAGTGTTGCAAGCCATGCCAATAATATCTTATTTCTGATCTTCATAATATCCCTCCCGCTATTGATATTAATATTGTCATAGTCATTCTTTACCTCATATAATATTTCTATTATAATCCACTGTTTGCAATTTTTTTATATAATTTTTTTTGATTTACTGCACTTTTTTGCTTTTCTCGTGTAACTCTTTGCTACTTCTATCGTTCTGCATTCCGTTTATCTCTTTTTTGTTATTTTAATCAACAAGGCTAACGCCCATAATAATAAACACTTTATTCAACGCGTAGATGATGAATAAAGTGTCTATTAAACTAACAATTCTTCAATTCTAAACCGGCAGACTATTTTCCACGCACAGCGTCCCATACCCAACCTGCGGATTAGGGAACTGTGCAAAGCCCGGCAGCCGTCTCGCTCCTCTCTGCAGATACGCCTTCACCTTCTGCCCGTATGCTGCTGCCAAGTAAGGACCAAAAATTTTTTATCCTTTCATTAATTTTTTCTCATCTTTTTTTACTCTGCGTTCCAACTTTTTCAAATCTTCTGCCGGAGGCAAATCCTCCGGCTTTATTCCTCTCTGTCCCAGCATCTCTCTTACACTTGAATTATTCTGAACATGTTCATCTGTTATAGTATCTTCGCCATATAATTCTTTTTACTCTACATTATAATTGGTCATTTCTGTTGCCAGATTTTTAGCAGCTATAGTCAATGTTGGAAGAAAATCTGCCAGAGGTCTATTCTCTTTTACTCTTAGACGCTCCTTCATGTCCTTTGTACTAAATCCGCCAAAAAGCGCCTGGTCACCCTTAGATCTTATTCTTCCAAAGCCAGCATCGTCTACTCCACGTTCGTAAATATTCTGAGACAGCCTTTTTTCAGATTCTCTTAATTTTTTTCTTGCATTCAGTCGTTCAATGAGCTTGATCCGGTCTTCAATAAGTTCCTGTTTTCTTGTCTGAACAGCAAAATAGCTTTGTGCAAAAGCAATCTCATCCTTTCTCGCATCTCCGTTTTGGGCAATCAAATAACATGCGTAACGTGTCAGCACATATTCTTTAATCCCCCTTTCTGCATTTTTTGCCAATTTTATCATTTTCGTGATACCACGAAAATGATCGTTTACATTTCCTCCTGCATTCTCACAGGATATCATAGCTTTCTTTATAACTAACTCAAAATTTTCCCATCTAGAATACCCTAACAACGGCTGCAATTCTCTGGCATACCAAAATTCAATTTCCCCTTCTTTTGATATATGAATAACATCATCAAAAAGTTTTTTTAATTTTTCAATCTTTTTTTCATCCATGCTATTGCTATGTACCTCCATATAATTGCAATTCATCCCGTCGAATATTTTATAATTGCTTTTTTATTCGCAGCAGCTCTGCGTATTTCAATATACGTCTATATTGTTCCTCTTTCGCTTTTATCTTATCTACAGTCTCTATATCAATATACGATTCCAGTCGAAGCACATCGCAGATACTTCGCTCAATGTCATAGATATTATAGCAGCCAAATTCTGTCTCTTTTTTTTTCGCACCAATTAAGTAATTATTAGTCGAAAAATAATGCCGTGTAATCGGAAAATCCATACTCAGCAAGCTGCGATCCGTTCGTGCTGTGGCAACATCCAAATATTCCGGCTCTTCTTTAATCTCTCCCTGATAATAGAGCGCACTGTTCATGCAAATGATCGCCCTGGGATCGCTAAGGCATACTTCTATGCATTTATAATCTGATGGTTTATCTTCCTTTTTTCCAGCCAGCCAGTAATATCCATGACATACCTTTTCCAAATGCCCCTCTTCTGCCATAACCGCTATCTGGCGATTTGAAAAGCCCTCTTTCAGCAGTTCTGGCGTTCCTATATATCCTTTAAACTTCCGGTATACCGTTTCCAGCTTATCATATGTACTGCGCCTCATATTACCTCCAACCGCATTTTTCCTTACACATATATTAGCATTTTTTCTTACACATGTCAATGTTATCCCGGCAGACTATTTTCCACGCACAGCGCCCCATACCCCACCTGCGGATTGGGGAACTGTGCAAAGCCCGGCAGCCGTCTCGCTCCTCTCTGCAGATACGCCTTCACCTTCTGCCCGTACAGATAACGGTCGTTTCCCATGACAATGCCCTCTGGTGTCAAGTAGTTGCTACAAACTTTTTTATTATTTTTTCACTTCTTTTTCATCCAAAACTCATAGGGTGGTGTTATGTTGATGCTACAAAGAGCAACTGCTGGTGTAACACAACTGCCACAATACTTTATGGCTGGTGTTATGCTGTTGCCACACCATCGCTGCTACAATCAAACTGATTATTGAATGTCCAGTGAATATCAATATTCAATTTCCCGTCAATTTCAATATAATCCACAAAGGCTTCTACCATTTCTCTGGTCAGTTGTTCCATTCCTGAATAGCACAACAGACCTTCGCAGTCTTTTGGCGATTTCTTCATCGTTTTCATTTGCTGCTCTACTTCTTTTTTCTTCATCTCATACTCGGATTTCATATCTTTGATCATCTGAGCAATCTCGTTACGCCTTTCTCGAAACTGTTCCTTATTCAATGCTCCGGCATGATAATTTTCAAGACAAACAGCCTTTTGTTCCATAAACTCCTGTAGCTTCTTCTCCAAACTCACCAAGTCTTTCTCCTGCTCTTTTATCCGCTCCTCTCTCATCAAACGAGTATTCTGCAAAATAATACTCATATCTGACAGAAAAACAAGCTGCCTTTTGATTTCCCTTAAAACTATGCTCTCCAGCTTCTCATTGCTGAATGACTCTGCCATGCACTCTGCACTGCTGCTGATTTTTTCATTCGGACAATAGAAAAATAATTTTTCTCCTGCCAGCTTCATCACCTTCAATGTTCGTTTGCAATATCCACAAAATACCTTCCCTTTCAATGGGTACTCTATACTCTTTCTTGCTGAAACCTTTCTTTGGTTGAATTTTGCCTGAACTATCGCAAACACATCTTTGTCAACAATCGGCTCATGGTGATTTTTAAACACCTTCCACTCTGCTCTTGGCTTTACAATCTGTTTTCCAGAACCCACAGCAGATTGTTCTGTTTTATCATAAACCATGCTTCCGATATAACTCTCATTTGTCAAAATAGTTCTTACTGTTCCAGCCTGCCAAAGCTTGGTTGTACGCTGTAATTCTTTACGGTTTTGCTTTTTTCTCAGATTCTTGTACTCTAAAGGAGTCATAATTCCTTCATCATTCAGTTTCTTACAAATCTGAGTTAAATTATTACCCGAAACCGATAATCGAAAAATATATCTAATTACCTCGGCTTCTTCCGGAATAACAATCAGCTTATAAGGATCATCCTTATCCTTTGCATATCCAAAAGGTACAAGACCTGTAGAATATTTTCCCTGCTTCCGCTTTGCCTCTAATGAACTTTTCACTTTAGCTGAAACATCTTTACAATAAAAATCTGCCAACAGACTCTTAAATGCAATATCCATATCGGCAGTACGACCAATATAGTCCTTGCTGTCATAGCAGTCAGTGATTGCAATAAAACGGATACCCATAAAAGGAAATATCTGCTCCATGTAAGTCCCCAGCTCAATATAGTCTCTGGAAAATCTGGATATGTCTTTCACAATTACTGCCTGAATTTCATTATTTCTGATTTGCTCAAGCATTTCCTGCACTCCCGGTCTGTTCATTGTCGTTCCGGAATATCCATCATCATAAAACTCACAATACTCATACTGACTCAATTCTGTGTCCTGTGAGACATATTTTTTTATAAGCAGCCTCTGATTTGTAATACTGTTGCTTTCAACTTTTATATCATCATCCTCCATAGAGAGACGATAATATCCGGCAATTTTCTTCATCCTACATCCCTCCATCTGAGAATTTATATACAATATCAATTACACCATCAGAAAAAACAATGATTTTTTCGATTAGTGCTTCTACCAACTGAATATTGAGTTTTTTGCATTTCTCCACTTTCAGAAGGGAACGCAAAAATTTATTCTCTTCTTCTGCCTTACTCTTAGCCTTTCTAATCTTTCGCTTAATTTCCTCTAATCTTTTTTCTGCGAAATACTCCTGTTCTTTTTTATTTTGTTTTAAGACATCATACTCCGCTCTGGTTGTCACTCCTTCTTTATACTGCCCATATATGATACCTGCTTGTTTTTTCATATACTCACATTCTTCAGCAATTTTCTTTTCCTCAAGTTCATATTCAGCAATTTTACTTTCATACTCCTCCATATTCAGCTTTGTCAAATCTTTTGCCTTAACCTGCTGATCCTTTAAAACATTACGCAGCTGTTCCAAAACAAAGGCAGTAATCTGTTCTTCTCTGATATAATTCTTTTCACACTTTCTTTCATCAATCAGATATGCGCTCCGGCAATAATACGCATAATGCCGCTCATCCTTTACCCTGCTCTGGTAATAAGTTGCATGCATTACTTTTCCACAGCACCCACAACACAAAATATTACGATAAATATTCTCTGTGTTTTTATTCTTATATTGAATTTTAGTTTCCGACTTACCACCTGACTTTCGATCCTTCACTCTTTCAAATAATTCCTGATTAATAATCGCTTCATGTGTGTCCCTTACTGTTACCCAATCTTTTTCCTCCGCAAAAGATACACCTTTTTGCCCTTCATACAGTCTTGATTGCGATTTACATTGCTGCAGATTTCCCAAATAGTTTGTATTTTGGAGTATTCCTGAAATAGAGCCTTCGCTCCACTGATGCAGTATCTCCCCCTCCTCACAATAAACATGACCATACTTTTTGTAATCACTGATTCTATGCACTTTATCTGAATACAGCCGGGTAATAATATCCTTAATAGTTATTCCCTGAGCATATAATTCAAAGATATTTCGCACAACTTCCGCACATTCTTCATTAATTTGAAGCTTACGAAGCCCCTGAACATGAACTACCTCATAACCGTATGGTGCGAAACTACCGATAAAGGAACCACTTTCCGCTGACATTTTTCTTGCAACTGCTACTCTTTTTGAAATATCCTTCGCATACATATCATTTACGAGGTTTTTAATATTCATTGCAAGCTTACTTTCATTAACATTTGCTGCCATGGAATCAAAATGGTCCGCTACCGCAATAAACCTGCATCCTAAAAACGGTAATATCTTTTCTATCAAATTTCCGGTTTCAAGATAATCCCTTCCAAAACGTGACAAATCTTTCACGATAATACAATTTACTCTATGCTCTTTTACATCCTGCATCAGTCTCTCAAAACCGTTTCTCTCAAAGGAAGTGCCTGATATCCCTCTGTCTATATAAGTATCGTATACCACCAGCTCCATCTCCCTGTTCGGATTGGAATTATTGTCAAAAATGAACTGATTTATAATATCAATCTGATTTTCAACAGACTCGGATTTTCGGTCATGATTATCTACAGATAATCTGCTGTAAATACCAACATAATAACTTAGTTTACCATTCGCCCTAAACCCGTTATTGGTGTCCTTATATCTCTTTGCTGTTCTTGCCATTTACACCACCTCCTGCTTCAAAATATCATTCTGAACCATTTGGTTAATGACTTTCAATTTCTCTAATTCGTTGGAAAACCGAAAAACAATATCCAGTTTTTTACCCTCATGAACATATACTTTGCTGACCATTGTAACCAGCAATTCCCTTGTCAGCGTACCCAGGTCTTTGGATTCTTTGTATTTATCCAACTGTGCTTTTGCTGCGACTCCATTTTGAAACATTTTTTTCACAAGGTTTTTCTGATTACTGATTGCAAGCTCAAGTTCATCACATTTTTTGGTATAAAGATTATGGAACTCTTCAAATTCTTCCTTATCTATCAATCCCTCTTTCAAATCAGACAACAGACCACTTTTCAATCCATAATACTTATTGTATTCACTTCTCAATACGCTAATCTGAGAATCATACTCTACTACCTGTTCATAATTTACATTCATTTCTTCCATCACATCCATGATTTCAGAGTATGATGCCATCAGGTCAATCCATGTTTTTATCTCTTTCAATAAAATCTTCTTTAACACGTCTTCCTCTATACTATGACGGCTGCATCCCAATGACTTATTCTTTGTCTGACATATATAAAAGACCCGTTTCTTTCCTTTATAAGTATTGACACGTTTAATCATAGGTGTTTTACAATCTGCACACAGAAGAATCCCACTAAAAAGATTCGCTGTATCTGTATCAGCAGATGTTCTTCCATCAAACTTTAGCAATTCCTGAACCAAGTAAAAATCCATTTCAGAAATAATGGCTTCATGGGTATTTTTTACCTGTATCCATTCTTCTTCCGGCTTTATCACTCGCTTCTTTACCTTATAACTTATTTTCTCTTGCTTTCCCTGCTCCATATAACCGATGTATACCCGGTTTGTCAAAATACGTTTTACTGATACAGCAGCCCATTTTGCAGTTTCTGCACTTTCAAATCCTGTTGAAAACTTTATGCCTAATGATTTTTTATATTCCATAGGCGATAATATCCTAAGATCATTGAGCTTGTTAGCAATCGCTCCTAAGCTCATTCCTGCAATCTTCCATGAAAATATCTTTCGTACCACATCTGCTGCATATTCATCTATAATCAGTTTGTTTTTATCATCAGGATTTTTCAAATAACCATATACTGTAAATGCAGATATACACTTTCCTTCCAGACGTTTTACTTTTTGATGTGCCTTAACCTTCATACTAATATCCCGGCAATAGCTGTCATTCACGAAATTTTTAACAGGCAATACCAATGCCTGATCTGTCTTATCCGCTGACAAACTATCATAATTATCAGTGACCGCAATAAAACGCACATTAAAAGCCGGGAAGGTTTTCTGAATAAACCGCCCGGCTTCAATATAATCTCGTCCAAATCTTGATAAATCTTTTACGATGACACAATTCACTTTTCCGGCACGAATATCTTCCATCATTCGCTCAAATTCCGGTCGATTAAAATCTGCTCCTGAATAACCGTCATCAATATAAATATCGAAAATTTGTAAATCATCATGACTTTGAACATACGCTCTCAATAAATCACGTTGACTACTTATACTATTACTCTCTGTTTTATTTCTGCCATCAATGTCTGTGTCATCTCTGGAAAGACGCAGATAAAGGGCAGTATCATAAATATTCTTTTTGCTCATGTGCATCACTCCTTACTTTAATGTCGTTAATACGAAACTTCACAAACATACGATTAAAGTCAGGAATCCGCTTTCAATCCTGACCTTAGATTAACATAACTTTTTCATTCTGTCGAGTCATTTTAATACTTTAATTGTGCAATCTGTTTCAAGTAATGCTTGACTGCATCTGTTGCCGAATAATCTTCCTTTCCAAAATGAACCCTTACAATATATCCTTCATTCACATGCGTCATGTTTTCTTCCTTAATGCCATGAGCAAAATTTTGTATCTTATTTTTTACAGATAATTCTTTATCTATCTCTATTTCCCCAATATCCCACAACTTTTCTCTTTCTTCCATTATATCCACTTCCTGTATCACCAACTCTTTCCTATTTTATTCTTCTATCTGATTGTCCTATGCCTTTCTAAAGCAATCTATGAATGACATACTATGTCCTATCACGGACAAATATGTAAAAGCCGGACACTCCTGCCCGGCTCTGCTAAATCTACCTTATAATTAGTTATACTTATCAAATACCCCGACCTGCACCTGCACAGCTTCGGTTATTCTTGCAAGGGTATCTTTATCGACCTTACCCATGTTCTCAATGATTCTGCCATAATCAAGGGCTGTCACCTGTTCGCAAAGTGCGATACTGTGCTGTTCCAA
>JAGARW010000119.1 GCA_017621975.1 Lachnospiraceae bacterium
ATGACAAAGCCGAATCCTTTGCTCTTCTGAAACGTGCCGACAAGCTGCTTTACGCTGCGTTCCAATATCCTTACGATCTCAGCCTCCTGACGCTTCCCACGTCTGCCGGGCAGCAGGCGCGCCTGCACCTGATCTCCCGGAAACGCGCCGCACGTCTTTGTTTCGGGAATAAAAAGGTCTTCCGCAAGCCCCTCCGCCTCGACAAAGCCGAATCCCTTCTGGCTGCCTGCAAAGACGCCGGTGATCAGCTTCTCTTCCGCTTTTTTGTACCTGCCCCGCTTCGTGACCTCAAGCTTTCCCTCCGCAAGCAGCTCGTCCAAGACCTTTTTCAGCTCGTCCCGCTCTTCTTTTGCCACCTGAAGAAAGACCGCCAGTTCCTTTTCCTTCATCGGCACATACAGCTCGTCTTCCACCAATTCACATATTAATTTTTTTCTTGCTTCCGTTTTATTTTCTTTCATGTCCGCCAATCTGCCATAGTATTCAAAAGATCTCACTCCGCCGCATTTCGCGCTGCGCCCGCGCGCACAAAAAAACACTCTTTTGCAAGAGTGTTTTTATCCTGAGCTTAAAAGAAACGCGTATTCAAAACTGCCGCAAGCACAAAGAAAAGGACTGCCAATATCTTTGTCAGCTTAACGAGCGTCCCCTCCATAGAACGTCCTTTGTTCTTGCCCCAGTACGTTTCGGCTGCGCCGCTGATCGCGCCCAGCCCTGCGGATTTACCTTCCTGCATCAATACAAGCGCTGCCAATACAAGAGAAACGATAATAAATGCGATCAAAAGAATGGTTCTTACTACGCTCATTCTTACACCTCCTAATGTCAAACAAATATCATTTTAGCATAGGCGCATCAGAATGGCAAGCACTTTTTATGAGTGAAGATACGTTGGTGAAGCTCCGTACAAACTTTACGTAAAAATTGCCCGAACGCTTTTACTCCTGTATCTTCTGGAACGGTCCCAGATAGCGCGCTTCCGCACCAAGCTCCTCTTCGATGCGGAGAAGCTGATTGTATTTTGCGACGCGGTCGCTCCGGCACGGCGCTCCCGTCTTGATCTGTCCCGCGTTCACCGCCACCGCGAGGTCCGCGATAAAGGTATCCTCCGTTTCGCCCGAACGGTGGGAGATCACGGCGCGGTAGGCGTTTTTGTGCGCCATCTCCACCGCTTCCATCGCTTCGGACACCGTACCGATCTGGTTGACTTTTACAAGGATCGCATTCGCCACGCCGAGCTTGATGCCCGCTTCCAGCCGCTTCGTATTCGTCACGAACAGATCGTCTCCGACGAGCTGCACCCTTTTGCCGATCCGCTTCGTCATCTCCTGCCATCCGTCCCAGTCGTCCTCCGCAAGACCGTCCTCGATCGAAGCGATCGGGAACCGGCCGATCAGTTCCTCGTAGTAGGAAATCATTTCCTGCGTATCGCGTACGACCTCGTTTCCGGTCAGCCTGCTCTCTCCCGGGAAATGATACATTCCCGTTTTTTCGTTGTACAGCTCGCTGCTCGCCACGTCAAGCGCGATCTTGATCTCGCTGCCCGCCGTATAGCCGGCCGCTTCGATCGCTTCAACGATCAGGGAAAGCACGGCCGCGGCGTCCGGCAGGTCGGGCGCAAATCCGCCTTCGTCGCCGACGCCGGTAGAGAGTCCCTGTCTGTTCAGAATCTTTTTCAGGTTGTGGTAAACCTCCGCGCAGATGCGAAGCGCCTCCCGGAAGCTGTCCGCCATGACCGGCATAATCATAAATTCCTGAAAATCTACCGTATTGGCGGCATGCTTGCCTCCGTTTAAAATATTCATCATCGGCACCGGCATGAGCTTTGTATGGACGCCGCCGAGATACTGATAGAGCGGAATCCGAAGAGAAGCCGCAGCGGCTCTTGCGACCGCCATCGACACTGCCAGAATGGCGTTTGCTCCCAGATGTCCCTTGTTGTCCGTCCCGTCCGCTTCCAGCATCAGCCGATCGATCTCAAGCTGATTGAGTCCGTTGCGTCCAAGCAGCTTTTCTTTGATTTCCGTATTGACGTGGCGAACCGCCTTCTGCGTTCCGAGCCCGAAATAGCGCACCTCGCCGTCGCGCAGCTCTACCGCCTCAAATCTGCCGGTGCTCGCCCCGGACGGAACCGCGGCGCTGCCCGCAAAACGCTCCTTTGTGATCGTATCCGTCAGCGTCACTTCCGCCTCAACCGTCGGATTCCCTCTCGAATCCAATATTTCGCGCGCATGTACGTCCGTAATTTCCATATACCGTTTCATTTCATCCCTCCATCAAAACGCTTTTGATAGAAGTATGTCCGCTTTTCAAAATTTTATCTTAGTTTTCTCCTTTATATGTCGTTTTTTCTTTCACAAAGTCAGGAATTTCCCCGGCAAGCATATAGTAGCCGTTCGTATATCTGTTTCCCGTATCCTCTGTCTCAATGCCGTTTTTATAAACGACCGTTACGGAATAATCCGCATCCAGCATATCGCCCGGCGTCCAGAATTCCGCAAAGCTGTTCGGATAGAGCGCCTCTTTGATCTGCTCCATCTCGCCTTTGTCCGTAAAGGAAGCTTCCGTCTGGAAATCCGCGGATACGGCGGTCTCTCCGTACTCACCGTCTTCCGTATAAGCGTCGTACAGAGCGCTGTTGCTGTTTGTCACGATCATCTGCTCCACTTCGTCAAGATCAACATATTCCTCCGTATAAAGTCCTTCTTTTTCAAGCAGGGCGATCGTATTTTCAAAGCCCGGATAAACGGGGAACTGCTGATAGATATACATGCCCTGTTCGATACATTCCATCTGCAGCTTTCCTCTGACGCGCTGATTCATCATATCCGTAAAGCTGAAATCCTCCAGATCCCTGCGATATGCGAGGACTAACTCCTGCATGGAAGCCGAAGTAAGCTCTTTTCTGCCGCTGCCGCCGTCATAATAAAGCGAAAGGTTACCGTCCAGAGCAACGAACGGCTCGTTGTAGATCGCATTTCCGCCTTTCTGGTACGCAGGGTCTGTGACGATCTCGTCGAGAAGCGCCACATCTTCCCGGTAAGCGGTCGGAAACTGGCGGTATACGAAAGAACCGTTCTTCATCTGATACCGCACGACGCAGTACCGGTATTGCGTTCCTTCCTCCGGCTCTTCTCCCATCCGCTTCTTCGCAAGCTCCAGCACCGGAGCGATATCCGTGAGCTGCATATGCTCGAAAATATAATCGTCGCGGCCGACCGAATTCAGTTTCTCGTCATAATAGCCGTTATAATATTCATCCGTAAAGAGAAACGCAATGTGATCCACCTGTTCCGGCTCCGGCACATAGCTGTCATAGCCGGTCAGATCAAACTGGAATACGCTAAAGAGGGCCGCTACCACGCCTGCGGAAACAAGCAGGGACTTCCAGCCGTTTTTTACGCTGCGGATATCAAAATCATAAATCACCTCCGTCACTCCGTGGCAAAGCAGTGTGCCCGCGATCAGTCCGATTACAAGGAACAGCGTATTTTGACCGGAAAACCCGTATAAGATAACGCCGCCTGCAAGACCCGCTTCTACCGTAACGAATATTTTGATGACCGCTTTCGTTTTCGGAAACGCCATCGCCTTTCCGCATACCTCCGCAGGCTTTTTGCGATAGCACCAAAACGCCAAAGCCAAAGCGATGGCTCCTACTGCGATGATCGGCAG
>JAGARW010000120.1 GCA_017621975.1 Lachnospiraceae bacterium
AATAGATAATTTGTCGGATGCCGCCCGCCTATTTGCTGTGATAACGCTCACTTCTTCTTGCTTTCTTCCCGAAAAAATGATAAAATATGTTCCGTTATCAGTCATTAAAAATAGGAGGGATATCGTGAGTACAGGAAGCATTGTATTGTTATGTATATTAGCGGTTCTCATTGTCGCTATTGTTGTGCTTTATTTTCTTGGAAAAAAGGCGCAGAAAAAGCAGAGTGAACAGCAAGCGCAGATCGAAGCCAATAAGCAGACCGTTTCCATGCTGATTATCGACAAAAAGCGAATGCCGCTGCGGGATTCCGGGCTGCCGCAGTTTGTGATCGACCAGACGCCCAAATATCTGCGCCGTTCCAAGCTGCCGATCGTTAAGGCAAAGGTTGGTCCGCAGGTTATGTCGCTCGTATGCGACGAAAAGATTTTTGATTCCGTTCCGGTCAGAAAAGAAGTCAAAGCAATGGTCAGCGGCATTTATATCGTCGGCGTCAAAGGACTGCACGGCAAACCGGTACAGGTACAACAGAAAAAGAAAGGCTTCTTCAAGCGCGCTCTTGAGACTGCGCAGGAAAAAGCAGGTGCAAAACCGCTGAAATAAAGAAAAGGATGATCGATCCCATAGGATCGGCTTGTAGGAAACGGGCGGGCGTCTCTTCTCAAAGAAACGCCCGTCCGTTTTTATGTTATCCTCTGTTTTTTTTTAATCGTTTTTGGCTCCGCGCCGCTGACGCAGACCTTTAATCGGTAAACAGCAGAACCCAGTATTTATTGCTTCTGCCTACGCCTACATATCTGTAATCCTTTTCCAGAAGCTCCGACTTGTCGCTGCTATCCGATTTCCATTCTTCCAACAGCTTGCCCATATCCGAAGTATTGTTCTTTTGATAGATCATTCCGTACTCGTCAAAGCCGCTGATTCCAAACTGGGAGAAAACGGAGGAATACGACTCGCCGTTTGGACGCGTGCTGGACGCTCTCTCATTGTCGTCCATTTCCATTGCCAGCAGTGTCGCCGCTTCTTCCAGAACATCTTCGCGACGGAGTTTTTTCCTGTCCTTATCGTCGCGGTAGCTGTTGATCTTGCTTACGAGCGACTTCGCGTTTCCGTTATTACTGTCCGCCCTCTGTAGCACTCTGTTGTACTGCGTCTGGTCAAGCCCGTACTTATATGCGCCGGATGAAGACGACGATGTACCGGAAGACGTATTTGTATTCGTTGGCGCGCAGCCCCTTCTTCCTTCATTCTTTCCAAATAATGTATAATGCAGATATAATTTCTGAGGGTCATTGCCCAATACTGCAACGACGTCTTTGTTGTTATTTGCATAATATACCGGATCAAAACCGTTTTCCATAATGCTTGCTACAGACTGCTGCGTAGCAGGAGTAGGGTATGCCGTAGGCGCTACCGGAAGCCTGCCCTCGTTTTTTCCAAACAGCTTGTAATGCGTATATAAATTCTGTTCATTCGTACCGAAAACCGCTTTGACATCAGGATTGCTGTCCGCATAATACACTGCGTCAAAAATCGTTCCGTCGCTCATTTGTTTGGGCGCTGCAAAAGCAGTCATAGACGTTTGCAGCATCACCGCCGCCAAAAAGCCGATCATAATCCATTTCTTTTTCATCATGTACCACCCTCCTTTTCCATATGACAGACGAGACCGTCTGTTATCTTTATCATATACAATTCCGGTCCCGCTATCAATATTTATGGAAAAGTTTAAAGAAAAATTAAAAATTTCTCACGATTTCGCTTTTATCAGACTCTTTTTTCCTCTTTTCTTTTTCGGTTTCCCGTCTTTCGTTTTTTTACAGATCATCAGGTAGAAGGTCGGCAGAAGCAGCAGCGCCAGCAAAGTAGAGGCTGTCAGACCGCCGATGACAACGACCGCCATACCCTGCATCATCGCGCCGTTATCGCCCCAGCCGACCGCCATCGGGATCATGGAAAGGATCGTCGTCAGCGTCGTCATCAGGATCGGACGCAGTCTGGAACGTCCCGCTTCTACAAGCGCGTCCTCGAGCTTCATGCTCACTCTGTTCTGATTGATCGTATCGACAAGAAGGATTCCGTTATTTACAACCGTACCAACCAACATCAGGAAGCCGATCAGCGATACCATACTGATCTTGCACTGCGTCAGCATCAGCAGAAAGAACGAACCCGACAGGCTGAACGGAATGCAGAACATAACGAGCAGAGAATAACGGATCGATTCAAACTGAATCGCCATGACCATAAATACAAGGAAGACCGCGCTTGCGATCGCTCCGCCGATCGCGCCAAATTCCTCTCCCATCATTTCGTCCCTTGAGTTTACGCCCTGGGACACATTGCCAGGAAATCTTGTCGAATCGATCTTTTCCTGGATCTCCTCCGACGCCCGGTCCATATCCTCCGAGGTCATCGTCGCGGTAACGCTCGTCGTGTACTCGCTGTCCTCGCGCCTGATCGTCTGCGGCGTGTCGGTGTAAACGATATCCGCGATCTGGGAAAGCGGCACGAGAATACCTTCCGAATTTTTCAGTGAAAGATTCAGCAGCTCTTCCGGCTCTTCATACGTGCCATCCGGGTATTCGACTGTGACCGTATAATCCTCTCCGTCGATCGAAAGCTCCGTAACGTCCAGACCGCCGAGCGCCCTCGACACCTCGCTCGCGACCTCCCGCGCCGTAAATCCCATAGCGTCCGCTTCCATCGGGTCCACCTCGATCTGCGCCTTCGTCTGCGTATCAGACAGATCTGCCTCCACGCTCAGCACGCCGCTCGTATTTCTCATGATCTCTACGAGCATATCCGAAGCCTCCTGCAGATCGTCCAGATCGTCCCCGACAAGAACGAATTCCTTGCTGTTTCCGCCGCCTCCTCCCGACATTCCCATCGAAGAGGAAGAGCTTACCGTGATCTCGCAGCCGTCCGCATAGCCGCGAAGCGCCTGCCCCCATTTATTGACGGTCTCATCCGTATCGGCGTCGTCCGCCAGCTCCACATTGATCGATACGCTCGACGAGCTTTCCGAAACCTGCGTGCTGACGCTCTTCGCTTCCGGCTGCTCCTGAAGATACGCTTCAAGACTGACCGCGACCTCATCCATCTTTTCGAGCTTCTGACCGGAACGGAACGACGCGCTGACGGACGCCTGTCCTTCATCCGTATTCGACATCAGTTCCGTCTTCAGAAACGGAATCATACAAACGGACAATACAAAAATCAAAACCGCAACGAGCGCCACCGTCTTTTTCCTGTTCAAAAGCTTACGCAGCAAAGCCGCATACTTGTCGGAAACGACGCCCAATATTTGATTGACCTTACTTTCCTTCTTTTCGATCGGGCAGAATCTGGAAAAGCACAGCGGCACAAGCGTGATCGCCGAAAACAGCGACGCCGTCAGCGAAAAGATGATCGTAAAGCCAAGCTGTGAGAACATCTGACCCGACATGCCTTCCAGCAGAGAAAGAGGCAGATATACGACGACCGACGTAACGGTAGACGCCAGGATCGAAAGGAGCACTACCTTTGTTCCCTCGTACGCCGCCTCGATAAAGCTCATGCCCTCGTCTTTTTTTCGGAAGCACATTTCAATGACGACGATCGAGTTGTCTACCATCATACCGATGCCGATTACAAGGGCGCTCATCGTAATCATATTGAGGGTATAACCCATATACTTCATCAGGATCAGCGCCACCAGCACGGAAACCGGCATCGAGCAGCCGACGATGAAGCTTCCCTTGAAATCTCCGAAAAACAGAAACAGGATCAGCATCGAAAGGATGATCGCGATGACGAGCGTCTCTGCAACCGAATAAATGGAGTCTACGATCGTCTCGCTGCTGTCATAAGTAATATCAAACTGAACGTCCGGATTCTCGCTCTGCAGCCGCTCGATCGTCTTCGTTACGTTTTCCGAAAGCGTTACCGCGCTGTCGTCCTGATTTTTCGTAATGGACAGACTGATATTGTCCGTCCCGTTGTAACGGCTCAAGCTGTTCGAATCGGAATAGCCGTAGCCGACGTAAGCGATATCCCCCAGATGGATCGCCCTGTCGCCAACCGTGATCGGAACGTCTCGCAGCTTTTCTACCGTATCGTATTTTACTTCGGTGCTGACCTCTACCGACTGATCTCCATGCGACGCGCTGCCGCTCGGCACGGTAAAATTCACCGCCGTGATCGCCGAAGAGATATCGCTCATCGTCAGACCATACTGTGAAAGCGTCTCCGGCGCGATCGAAATGGAAATATACTGCGAATTACCGCCGGATATATCGATGCTCGCCACCTGCGTGATCTTTTCCAGTTCTTTTTCTACCGTATCTTCTGCAAAATCGAGCAGCGTATCCGTATTTTCCGAGGTCAGGGAAATCCTCATATTCGCCTCGGAATTGTTGTCCATCGTCAGGATCGAGACTTCGTCCACGTCGTCGGGAAGCTGCATCTTTACCTGTTCCATCTTTTTCTGTACGTCGATGTACATTTCGTCCATATCCGTACCGTATTCAAAGGACAGCATAACGACCGATCTTCCTTCTGTGGAATTGGAAGAAATCGAATCCAGACCGGACAGCGTGCCTACGCCGTCTTCTATGACCTTCGTAACAAGCTCTTCTACATCCTCTGGTCCCGCATCGCTGTAAGGCGCCATAATGACCATCATCGGCATGTTCATTTCCGGCGTCAATTCCAGGTCAAATCCCATGATAGACGAAAATCCATAAATAATCAGCGCCGCAATGCAGACGATCGCCGCCACGGGGCGATGCAGCACTGTTTTTGTCAGTTTATTCATTTCCGCCCTCCTCCGCCGCTTTCGTTTCCGTCTCTGCTTCCGCTCTTCCTGCTTCCGTTTCCGCTTCTGTGCTTTCCGTTTCCGCACTCATCTCTGTCTCAGCGCCTTCCGTCTCTTCTGATTTCAGAGTTACTTCCGTGCCGTCCTTCAACTGGGAAGACCAGCTTGTAATGACCATCGTATCCTCGGTAACGCCGCTTTTGATCTCTACCATATCGTTTTCCGTGATTCCCGTCTGAACGAGCGTTTTTACCGCCTTTCCGTCCTTGATACAGTATACGTATGCGTTTTCATTTTCGTAATAAACGGCGTTGAGCGGTACGAGCATCGCATTATCCGCGCTGTCCGAGACAAGCGTGATCTTGATCGTCATGCCCGCTTTCAGTCCGTCCGGCTCTACGGCGACGGAAGCCTCCGCCTTATACAGACCGCTCGTCTCTTCCACAACGTCGTACAGCTTCGTAATGTAGCCCTCGTATTCCTGATCGTTCTTTGTAAAAGTGACCTCCTGTCCTTCCGACAGCGCCGTGTATGTCTTTTCCGGCACATAGAAGACCGCTTTCAGGCTGTCGCTGCTCTCTATTACGTAAGCGTTCATGCCGCTTGTCGCCATCTCATACTGATTGACTGTCTTGGATTTGACGATACCGGAGACCGGAGCCTTTACTTTCGTATCGTCCAGCGCTTTCTGCGCGCTGTTCACGCTCGCCTGCGCGCTGCTGATATTGGCTTTCGCGCTTTCCACGTTTGCGTTCGCGCTGATCAGCGAGGAGTTGGAGCTTGCCAGATTGGCGTTGGACTGCGCGATGATAGTCGCGATCGTATAGTTTTCGTAATCCGCCAGCATCTTTTCCGCCAGCTTCTGGCTATCTTCCGCTTCCAGTACTTTATTCTTCTGGATCTCCAGATTGATTGCCGCCGTGATCTGACTCGTCAGGGCGGAATCCTTCGAATCGTTCGCGCTCCGCTTGCTGCTGCTTGAGCTGGAAATCGTAGAATCCGCGGAAGAGATCATGACGTCCAGCGCCGCTACGCTATCCGCGTCCGCCTCCGCCTTTATGTACGCCTCGGCATAATCTCTCGCGTCAGGATCGTCGCCAAGCCCGGACAGCTCGCCTACGCTGATATACTCGGAAGCCTTGCTCTCCGGATCCGCCGCGTTCAAGATCGTATAATAATTGGTGCGGACCTTTTCCAGACTGCTCTTATATTTTTTATAATGGTCGATGTCGTCCTTCAGATCGTCGATCTCATCCTCCAGATCGTCGTAGGCGTCCTGCGCGTCGTACAGCGTCTGTTTATCCAGCTCGCGCAGCTCCTCCGCTTCCTTTAATGCGTATTTTGCGCTCGCTACCTTATTTTCCAGCTCCATCTGATCCGTCTCCACCTTGCCGAGATTCTCCGTGATCTCCGCCTGCGTATAGATCAGATTCAGCTGCGCCGAAGACGCCGCCGCCTCTGCGGACGAAAGCGTCGCGTTTGCGGAAGTCAGCGTAGCCTGCGCTTGCTGCAGCGAATTTTCCGCGTCCGTGGGATCGATCTCAAACATCAGATCTCCGGCGCTGACCGTATCTCCTTCTTCAAAATAGGTCGCCGTTACCTGTCCCGAAGTAAACGGCATGACCGTCGTTTCGCTTCCCGCTTCGATTTCTCCCATATAATCGCTGTATGACTTTACGCTGCCGCGCCCGGGAACAGACGCTTCTACCTCAAGCGCGCTGACCTCCTGCGCCGGCATCTCTCTTTTGCCGCAGCCGCCCAGCAGCATTGCCAGAATCAGGGCAAATATGCCCGCGGCCGCTTTTCTCCTCTTCCTCTGTCTTTTCATGTTCCGTCTTACCTCCTGTATCGTCATGCACATCCTGCAATCAGTTTTTCGCTCATGATGATACCGAATGAATTTAAACTCAAGTTAAACAATTTCCTGTTATTTGCAATTTTCACATATTCTTCACATTTTTCTTTTCCCGCGCCGGTTTTCCGCGTTTTCCGTTTACAGGCTTCACACATTCTTCACACTTTTTTTATGCAGCGTTTATCTGATTCTGCTATACTACGGATAGCGTCGGTGTACAGGGGCAACACGCTATTAAAATATGATTACAAAGGAGTTTGTCAAGACATGTTTCAGATTTTAGTTGCAGAGGACGATCCTCATACAAGAAAGTTATTTTGTACGATTTTAAAGCATAACGGTTACTCCGCCGTGCCGGCGGCAAACGGCATGGAAGCGCTCGGTCTGCTCGAACATCATCATATCGATCTTGTCATTCTGGATATTATGATGCCTGGCATGGACGGCTATCAGCTCACAAAGGAGCTGCGTTCTTATCAAAGCGATCTTCCTATTATTATGGTAAGCGCAAAATATCTTCCCGAGGACAAACGGAAGGGCTTCCTTTCGGGAACGGACGATTATATGACGAAGCCGGTCGACGAGGTAGAACTGCTGCTGCGGATCAAGGCGCTCCTGCGGCGCGCCCATATCGCGCATTCCCGTATGCTGCAGATCGGCGAGGCGATTCTCGACTACGACTCTCTGACCGTGACGCGGCGCGGCGTCTCCATGCAGCTTCCGCAAAAGGAATTTTATTTATTATATCTTCTTCTGTCCCACACAGATAAGATCTTTACCCGGATGCAGCTTATGGACGAAATCTGGGGACTTGACAGCGAATCGGGGGACAACACGGTTCCCGTCCATATCAACCGGCTCCGCAACCGTTTTTCAGACTGGCAGGATTTCCAGATCGTTACGGTGCGCGGACTCGGCTATAAAGCGGTAAAAGGAGAAACGGAATATGATAAGTAAAAAAATTTTTCAAAAAGGAGGCGGACTCAGCAAATATACGCTGTTTTTTTCGTTTCTTTCCTTTATAGCGCTTCTTGTCACAAACGTTCTCGCGTTCATTATCCTGTTTTTTCTGATCGAGCACGGTGTCTTACGCCCGTCGCCGCCCGACGACGCGTCTCCGTTTCCTCATACGGAAAACATTATGTTTCTGATCCAGAATTTCTTTATCAGTCTGATCCTCGGACTCTGTTCGTCCGGCTTTCTGATCGTTTTTACGGCAAAGCCGATCAAGTCGCTCATTACCGCGATCAACAAAATGGCGGACGGCGATTTCAGCGTCAGGATCAGCAATACGCACGACAAGATTTTCGGGGCGGTCAACGAAAGCTTCAATAAAATGGCGGACGAGCTGAGCAGCGTCGAAATGCTGCGAAACGACTTCATCAACGATTTTTCCCATGAATTCAAAACGCCGATCGTTTCCATCCGGGGCTTTTCCAAGCTGCTGCAGTCGGAAGATTTGACGGAGGAGGAACGGAACGAGTACCTTTCCATTATCATTTCGGAATGCGACCGTCTCTCTTCTCTTTCCACGAATGTTTTGAGCCTTTCCAAGCTGGAAAACCAAAAGATCGTTTCCAATATGGAAACCTTTTATCTGTCGGAACAGATACGGCAATGCATCCTTTTACTGGAAAGCAAGTGGCATGAAAAAAATATTTCATTCGATCTTGATCTGGAAAATTTTATCTATCTGGGAAACAAAGAAATGCTTCAGGAGGTGTGGATGAATCTGATCGACAACGCCGTTAAGTTTTCTCCCAAAAACGGCGCGATCGAAATCGTTCTGCGGCAGGATACGGAGAAGAGACAGGTCTATTTCAGAATCAGGGATTATGGCTGCGGTATTTCCGAACAAAGCAGAAAACGTATCTTTCAGAAGTTTTATCAGGAGGATGCCTCCCATACGACGCATGGAAACGGTCTTGGGCTTTCCATCGCCGCCAGAGTCATCGAGCTCCATAACGGCAGCCTTACGCTCGGAGAGCCGCAGGAGGTCGGCGCGGCGTTCGAAATACGTCTGCCGATCCTACAGCTCTACCGGACGCTGCCCGACGGCTCTTCGCTCGTCAGCTTTCCGCAAAACCGTCCCTAGAACGCACGTCCATGCTGATGCGGCAGTCCGCCAGATGCTCGTAATTGATCTCCAGGGCATAGTCCACATGGACGCGGATCTGCCGTTCCTCTTCCTCGACCTCGATCTGCCGCGTGTCGATCCCGACAAGAATACTGCCGAACGGCGTGCGGTAATCGGTCATATTTTTTTTATTCTCTTCAAAAATCATATGGACGTTGACGAGTCCCCTCTTCGTCAGGTCGAGCGTCTTCCCGTTCCATTTGATAATGTTTTTCGTTGTGTCGTGAAAGCCTTCCGTCGCTTCTTCGTAAACGACATAATGGTTGTCGTTTTTCCTGTAATACTCCGCCGCCGTTACCGTTTCCAGATCGCCGGCGTCGTTTTCCCCTTCAAACTGTAGTCCTTTGATGGAAAGCAGAACCTCTTTTGTCATAATTTCCTCTATTCTAAGCGCGCCCGCGCCCTTTTTTCCATTTGATGCGTTTCCAAAAGCCCCGTATTTTTAATATGTTTCAATATTAATGACCTTTGCCGAAAGAATCCCGTATTTGATGATGGAATTGGCAAAGCGGATAAATTTCTCCGCGGCGTCGCTGACAAAAAACTGATACTGATTGCTGCCAAGCTCCGGCTTTGTTTCATTCAGCAGTTCTTCCTGCTCCAGCAGCTCCCGCAGTTCTCTTGCCGTCTCGTAAGCGGGGTTGACAAGCGTCACGCCCTCGCCGACGACCTTACCGACCGTCGAACGGATCAGCGGATAATGCGTACAGCCGAGAATGAGCGTATCGATTCCGCTGTCGATCAGACCGCTCAGATACCGCATTGCGATCTCGTCCGTCACCGGATCGTGCAGCAGCCCCTCCTCTACAAGCGGCACAAACAGCGGACATGCTTTTCCGAGCACCTCCGCTTTCGGATTGATCTCTTTTATGTACCGGGAATAAATCTCGCTGCCGATCGTCGCTTCCGTAGCGATCACGCCGATCTTTCCGTTTCTTGTAGCGTCGGACGCCACCTTTGCGCCCGGCTTTACGACGCCGATGATCGGAATGTCAATTTCTTTTTCGATTTCATCGAGCGCATAAGCGCTCGCCGTATTGCAGGCGACCACGATTGCCTTGACGTCCTGCGTCCGCAGGAAGCGGACAATCTGTCTTGAATATCTTGTTACCGTTTCCTTCGATTTGCTTCCGTACGGCACTCTTGCCGTATCTCCAAAGTAAACGATTCTTTCATTCGGAATCTGACGCATGATCTCGCGCGCAACGGTCAGTCCTCCGACGCCCGAATCAAACACCCCGATCGGGGCGTTTCTGTTCATTTTCATTTTGTTCTCCGTTCCGAAGCGCTTTTTCAGTCCTTTTTTCGCCACGCTCTGCGCTCCATTTTGAAATTGCATCTGTGGCACGGCTCTTAATAATCACCTCTCCCGGCTCCGCTTCCAGCATCGCAAAAAAACTTTCTGTTCCGGATACCGTATCGTCCCCCTGCCCGTCCTCGGAAACTGCCTGAAAGGTCTCTTCTGTCATCGCAATGTTCGGATACAAGATTCCCCACCAGCCTGCGGACAAAACCGCCAGAAGGGCAAGCTGCCCTATGTAGATGCTTATCCATCCTTTTTTATGATATTCCGTCATGGTCTCTCTCCTATCATTTCTTTTATGAAAAGTTTTTCCATGACGGCTTTTTTTATTCAAATATTATCTGCCGCTTTTTTGTTCCATCTCGATTTTACGCATGATCGCTTCTTCCTGATTGTCAATGTGCGTCATAACGCTCTGCGCGGCTTTTTCCTTATCCTTTTCCAAAATACTCTCATACATCGTCCTATGCTCGCGCAGAATCTGCGGATGCTTGCTTACGTCCTTCAGATACTCGAAGCGGTAACGGTACATCTGCTCGCCGAGGTTGCTGATGATCTGCACAAGACGCAGATTTCCCGACGCCTCTACGATCGCGTCATGAAACGCCACGTCCGCGCTTGCGATCGCTCCCGCGTCCTTTGTTGCAACCGCCGTTTCCACTTGCTCGAGACGCTCTTTCAGTTCCTGCTTTTTCTCCTCGCTGATCCTCTCGCATGCCAGCTCGATCGCCAGACTTTCGAGCGCCTGCCGCACTTCCAGCACATCCTTTAGGTTCTTTTCGGTAATATTGGCAACTTCTGCTCCCCTGCGCGGGATCATTGTCACAAGCCCTTCCAGCTCCAGTTTGCGGATCGCCTCACGGATCGGCGTCCGGCTGACGCCGAGACGGTTTGCCAGATGGATCTCCATCAGACGCTCTCCCGGCTTGAGCTCTCCCGTCAGAATCCCTCGCCGAAGCGTTTTGAACACCACATCCCGGAGCGGAAGAAATTCATCCATATTCACCTGTAATTTATCGTCCTTCATCGCTCATCCTCTTGCTTTCTCTTTGCCGCGCATCATTCGATACACGTCGCGTCTGAAAATGTCGTTACGAAAAGCTGCTTCGCCAGACCGCTCTGCTCCGCCTTCTCATATGCCGCCTGCGCGTCCTGTTCCGTCCTGAAAATACCGAATACTGTCGGTCCGCTGCCGCTCATCAGCGCGGTAACGGCTCCGCTCCCTCGTAAAAGCTCTTTGAGCTGCGCAATAACCGGGTATTTCCTTTCCGTTACCGTTTCCAGAATGTTTTCCATGTGGTTGCACATTCCGTCCAGATCCCCTGCCCGGATCGCCGCCTCCACGCTGTCAATATCAGGATGATGCCTGATCGTCTCCACATGCAGATTTTCATATACATATTTTGTCGACACGGAAATATCCGGCTTAGCGATCACAAGATATGCCGCGGGAGGAGCCGGCAGCGGCGTCAATACCTCGCCGATGCCCTCGGAACGCATCGTCCCTCCGACAATGCAATACGGCACGTCCGCTCCGATCTGTACGCCGAGGCGTTTCATTTCTTCTATCTCCATTCCAAGGGAAAACAGACGGTTCAATCCGTGGAATGCTGCCGCCGCGTCGCTGCTGCCGCCTGCCATGCCCGCCGCCATCGGAATCTTCTTTTTCAGCGTTATCCGAACGCCCGGAAAAGGATGCTGCTGCCGTATCATAGCCGCTGCCCGATAAACAAGATTGCTTTCATCCGCCAAAAGCTCCGTATTGTCAATGCGCAGGCTGATTCCCTCTTCTGCTTTTTCAAAGGTAAGCTCGTCGTACAGATCAACTGTCTGCATAATCATCCGCACCTCATGATATCCGTTTTCCATACGGCGTACGACGTCCAATCCTAAATTGACCTTCGCCATCGCCTTTAATGTGATCTGATCCATATCCGGTATCTCCACTTGTACTTTGTATACATAGATTGTACTTTATTATATACAATTTCCTATAAAAAATCAATGCCGCTATAAACAATCCTTACGTTTTGTCCGATACAAACTATGAGAAGTATCCAAATAACGGTCGATACAAAATGTATTCATGAACAGGGAGGTTATCAAATGAGTGTAAACGGAATTACAGCAGCAAGCGGCGTCGATTATAATGCATATGACGCAGGCAGCAAAAATACGACTACGGTCTCAAAAGAGGCTGCAAAAGCAGAAGAAACCGCCGCAAAAAATGACACAGGCGTTGTATATGAAAAATCTTCTGAAACGCAGACAGATTCCGCAAAAAAGACCTATAAGCCGAATACAGAGCTGATCGCAAAGCTGAAAGCGGATGCGGACGCGCGTACGGAGCAGCTCCGCAGCCTTGTACAGCAGCTCTTTACAAAACAGGGGAACGCGTACGGCATCGCAACGGACGACGACATGTGGAAGTTTCTCGCAGGGGGCAATTTCACCGTAGACGCCGCAACGAAAGCGCAGGCTCAGGCCGATATTGCAGACGACGGATATTGGGGCGTCGAGCAGACGTCAGACCGCATTCTTGATTTTGCGAAAGCGCTGTCCGGCGGCGATCCCGATAAGATCGAAGAGCTGAAAAACGCTTTTATCAAGGGCTTCAAGCAGGCGACAGGCGCATGGGGCAAAGATCTTCCGAGTATCTCCGGCAGAACCTACGACGCTACGATCGAGAAATTTGACAAATGGGCGGAAGAATCCAAAAAAACACAGACGACAGAAGATACGGCACAGTCGGAAGCATAGGATGCATATAAAAACGGTATTCTCAAACAGGATACCGTTTTTTATTTTTTAGGATTCGGGTGTCAAAAGGTTTTATCGAAAACTGGTATTGTCAAATTGCACAATATATTTTATTGACTGTGCCTGCGCAGGATATTAGACTTTCTTAGTGTTCCGCCTCCATGCAGCAATTTTCGGACACGATGTCCGAAAAAGGCGAAGCTGAGCCAAGGACGGCGAATCTTCGCCGCTTGCGTCAGATTGTTTCAGACCATTGCCGGAACGCTTAGAAAGTCTTATATCCGCAGCCCGGAACAGGAAATAAAATTTTTGTACAATTTGACTAGGCATTGCAAAAATAAAACCTTTTGACACCCGAATCTTTATAAAAAATACTCATCCATATTTTATATAGTTCGTTTTGTGCATTATCACGCATTTTTTTTGTTTAATTTGTTTTTTTCTCAGAACTGTCTGAAAACTTTTTTGAAAATTAGGAATTGACATTCTCATTCAAACTCTTTATGATATATCCACAAAGAAGCGGCAAACGCCGCATACAAAAAGGAGGTTCCTTGTTATGGAAAGATTTGTAATTGCCATTACCCGTACATGCGGCAGCGGCGCCACCAGCATCAGCAAGCTTCTCGCCGACGATCTCGGCATTGAAATGTATGACCGCAAGCTCCTGCAGCTCGCTTCCGACGACAGCGGTATCAGCGAAGCGCTGTTCGCCAGAGCCGACGAGCACATGAAAAACAGTTTGCTTTACCGCGTTTCCAAAAAGGTATACAACGGAGAGCTCATTCCGCCGGAAAGCGACGATTTCACATCCAACGACAACCTGTTCAACTATCAGGCGAAGGTATTAAAAGAACTGGCGGAGAGGGAATCCTACATATGCATCGGCAGAGCCGCCGACTATATTCTGCGCGATTACCCTAACGTCATCACGATCTTTATTTACGCGCCGCTTGAAAAGTGCATCGACAAAGAGATGGAGCGTCTCGGCATCGGACGGAAGGAAGCGGAAAAGCACGTTCTGACGACCGACAAATACCGCCGCGAATATTATAAATACCATACCGGCAGAGAATGGGAAGATCCCTATAATTACGATCTCTGCCTGAATACGGGTAAGCTCACCTACGAGCAATGCGTCCAGATCATCAAGAATTATCTGGCTTCCCGTGTCGGTTAATTTCAGTCATCCATAGCAAGTGCGTTATATTATATTTTTGGACAATATATTGAATTTAAAAAAATTTTCATATTTTTTTAAATTTAGTGTTGCATTTTCCGAAAACTTTATCTATAATACAATTCATTAACAGGAACGAAGGAGTTTCATCTTCACGATGAAGCTCCTTTTTTCGTTGTTAAAATTGCTATGAGGCAAAAAGGAGGAGAAATTATGAAGAAAAAAACATTATCTGCTTTACTGGCTCTGACCTTGGCGGCTTCCCTGACAGGATGCGCGACAACGGGCGCAGGCGCCGAGACGGCTGCTCCCGCTGCTGAGGAAGCGGCGGCGGAAACAGAAAGCGCAGCGACGGAAAGCGTATCTCCTGAGGGCGATACGATCAAGATCGGCGTTTCCGCTCCGATTACAGGCGGTCTTGCGTTGTACGGTGAATCCGCACAGAATTCCGTTAAGATGGCCGTTGATGAGATCAACGCAGCCGGCGGCGTACTTGGCAAGCAGCTTGAGATCGCAGAGATCGTCGATGATAAGGGCGACTCTACAGAAGCTGTCAATGCATACAACCGTCTGATGAGCGACGGCGTTGTCGCAGTCATCGGTACCTACACGTCTTCCTGCTCGATTCCAATGGCAGAAAGAGCGCAGGAAGAAGGCATGCTGCTGATTTCCCCATGCGCGACAAACGCAAAGCTGACTTTAGTCGGACCGAACATTTTCCGCGCATGCTTTATTGACCCGGTACAGGGACCGATGATGACGAAATTCGCAAAAGAAGAACTCGGCGCGACGAAAGCGGCCGTCATCTATGCAAAGGATGACGATTATTCCAACGGTCTGCACGAATCCATTACAGAAGCCTGGGCAGGCTACGGACTGGAAATGGTATACGAAGGAGAATCCACAACAAAAGACGTTGACTTCTCCGCACAGGTATCTCAGGTAGTTGCAAGCGGCGCAGACGTACTCTTCTATCCGTGCATGCTCGATCAGGTTCCGATCCTTGTACAGCAGGCAAGAGAAGCAGGCTTTGAAGGCGCCATCGTCGGCGGCGACGCATGGGACTGCTCCGATACGACCGGCAAAGAAGACTACTTCAACAATACTTACTATACAAATCACTACGCTCCTGAAGATCCTTCCGAAGCAGTTCAGGCTTATGTAAGCACTTATAAGGATACTTACGGTGCAGATACCTTGACCGCTGCAGGCGCATGCTACTATGATTCCGTTAAGATGGTCGCACAGGCGATCGAAGCAAGCGGCACCGGCGCTACGGCAGATATTATCAAAGCTATGACAGGCATGACATACGAAGGCGTAACAGGTTCCTTCACGTTGGATGAAAACGGGGACCCGAAAAAACCGATCACATTCGTAGAGTTCAAAGACGGCGCTCCTGTATGGAGATCTAACGTAATGCCTGAATAATGAAACCAGAAAAAGAAGGAGGGTGTCCTTTATGTCGTTATTTATTCAGAGCATCATCAATGGTCTGAATCAGGGCGCTGTGTACGCCTTGGTCGCTCTTGGCTATACCATGGTATACGGTATCATCCGTATGATAAACTTTGCACACAGTGATTTCATCATGGTCGGCAGCTATACGCTGTTCTATACGATCCCGCTGATGGTCGGCGCAGGAATGCCTGCGTGGCTTTCCGTCGTCGTCGCCGTCGCAGTCTGCGTCGCAGTCGGCGTTACGGTAGAGGCGGTCGCTTACAAGCCTGTCAGAAACGCGGGCAGCATGTCAGCCCTGATCACAGCGCTTGCCATGAGCTTATTTCTTGAAAACCTGGCGTTGGTATTGTTCGGTGCCAATCCGAAGTCGGTACCTGAGATCTTCTCACTGCCTACTTTGAAAGTCCTCGGAATCATTTTACCGGTAAAATATCTGGTAACGCTTTCCATCGGTCTTTTCATGATGCTGGCGCTGCATATCTTCGTAAAAAAGACAACTTTAGGAAAGGCAATGCGCGCCGTTCCCGAAGATAAGGAAGCCTCCACACTGGTAGGAATCCATGTCAACAAAATCATTACGACAACCTTTGCCATCGGCTCCGGTCTGGCAGCGGTTGCCGCACTGATGTACTGCTCCACCTATCCAAGGTGTACGACGGACATGGGGACTATGCTCGGTATCAAAGCATTTATTGCAGCCGTTCTCGGCGGCATCGGGAGTATTCCCGGTGCCATGCTGGGCGGCATTCTTGTAGGACTTCTGGAAATCCTCATTAAGGTTTATCTGGCTCCGGGCTGGTATGAAGCGATCACATACAGTATTCTGATCGTCGTATTACTTGTACGCCCTGCTGGAATCCTTGGCAAAAACGTAGGCGAGAAAGTGTAGGTGAGGACAATGCCGGAAAAAATGAAAAAAAATTATTTCATCAATCTGATCGGTATCATACTCGTGTTCCTCGTTATGATGGGAATTTTTGATACCGGGATATTGGGAGCAAAAACAAATTACATCATGGGTATCGCGATTATCGCGATGATGACGGTCATCATCGTCTGCTCCCTGAACTTACTGACGGGATATATGGGAGAATTTTCTCTCGGTCATGCAGGTTTTATGTCGGTAGGCGCATATTCCTCCGCGGCGGTCACAATGGCTATGATAAACGCCGGAATTACGCTTCCTACCGTACTCTATTTTATCATCGCAATCATTGTCGGCGGTATTTTTTCCGCTTTTGTCGGTTTCATTGTCGGCATCCCCGCGCTGCGGCTTAGGGGCGACTATCTTGCGATCGTTACGGTAGCTTTTGCGGAAATTGTCCGCGTTGCTTTTACAAACTTTCAGATTACCGGAGGCGGCAAAACGCTGAGCGGTATTCCTAAAGTTTCCGATTATCATTACATCTATATCGTTATGGTAATCTGCGTTGCTTTGATGTATATGTACGTCCGTTCCAGATTCGGCAGAGCCGTAATCGCGATCCGCGAAGATTATATTGCGGCGGCGGCTTCCGGAATCAACGTTACTTACTATAAAGTTATGACCTTTGTCCTTTCCGCCTTTTTTGCAGGCGTAGCGGGCGCTATTTATTCCCATTATCTGACCGCTATTATCCCGACGTTCTTCAACTTCATGAAGTCGTCCGAATTTTTAACAATGGTTATCCTCGGCGGAAGCGGTTCTCTGACCGGTTCTATCATCGGCGCCGCAGTGCTTGCGGCTCTTCCCGAAGCGCTGCGTGATTTCCAGATCTACCGTATGCTGATGTACTCTGTTGTGCTTGTTATCATTATGATCTTCAAGCCGTCCGGCATCTTCGGCACATGGGAATTCTCGCTACCCAGGGTCCTTAACAGAGTATTCGGTAAGAATCAGAAAAAAGGAGGCGCTGCACATGAGTAAAGAAGCACCTGTTTTGGAAGCAAAAGGACTTGGTATCCAATTCGGCGGTCTGAAAGCCGTCAATGATTTTACAATGAAAATCGGTCAAAGCGAGCTTGTCGGTCTGATCGGACCAAACGGCGCAGGCAAAACAACGGTCTTCAATCTGCTGACCGGCGTTTATCAGCCGACAGAAGGCTCTTATTTCCTAAACGGCGAAAAAATGAACGGCAAGCAGTCCCATCAAGTCGTTGCGGCCGGAATCGCAAGAACTTTCCAGAATATCCGTCTCTTTAAAAAAATGACCGTTTTGGAAAATGTTAAGATTGCATTTAACAAAAATATGAAATATAGTCTCTTTTCCGCCTTTTTCCGTACTCCTGCTTTTTGGAAAGAAGAAGCGGAAATCGACGCAAAGGCAAGAGAGCTCCTTTCTCTGTTCCATCTTGAAGACCTCGCGGACGAAGCCGCTGAAAACCTCCCTTACGGTAAACAGCGGAAGCTGGAAATTGCCAGAGCGCTTGCAACCGATATGAAGGTGCTCCTTTTGGACGAACCGGCCGCCGGTATGAATCCGACCGAAACGGCAGAGCTTTTGGAGTCCATTAACCTGATTCGCGAGAAATTCAATATTTCCATTCTCCTGATTGAACACGATATGAGCCTTGTTATGAATGTCTGCGAACGGATCATCGTTTTGAATTACGGTGAGATTCTCGCAACCGGAACGCCGGAAGAAATTTCACAAAATCCAAAAGTAATTTCCGCTTATCTGGGCGATTAGGAGGTGCGTTATGAGTTTATTGGAAATCAAAGATTTGAACGTACATTACGGCGCTATTCATGCCATTCATGACGTTTCCCTTGAGGTCAACGAAGGAGAGATCGTCACACTGATCGGCGCCAACGGCGCAGGCAAAACAACGATTCTGCACACAATCTCCGGTCTGCATAAAGCGACTTCCGGCAGCGTTACGCTAGAAGGGCATGATCTGGTCAAAACCGAGCCGAGCAGGATCATCTCCCTCGGCATGGCTCATGTCCCGGAAGGAAGACATGTATTTGCACAAATGACCGTAGAAGAAAATCTGGAAATGGGCGCCTTTATCTTTTCAAAGGACAAATCGGGAATTCAGGCTTCCATGAAGGATGTTTACGAGCGTTTTCCCCGCCTGAAGGAACGCCGCAGACAGCTTGCCGGGACCTTATCCGGCGGCGAACAACAGATGCTTGCCGTAGGACGCGCACTCATGGCAAAGCCGAAGATCCTTCTCATGGACGAACCTTCTATGGGACTTTCTCCGCTCCTTGTCAAAGAAATTTTTAAGATCATCGAAGAAGTCCACAAGCAGGGGATCACTATTTTGCTTGTAGAACAAAATGCAAAGATGGCGCTTTCCATTGCCGACAAAGCGTACGTTCTCGAAACGGGACGTATCAAGATGAGCGGCAGCGCCAAAGAGCTGATGAGCAACGACGACGTCAGAAAGGCATATCTCGGCGTATAATTTTATAAAACTGCAAAAAAGCTGTTGCTTCGGTCATTCTCCGCCGGAGCGGCAGCTTTCTTTTTATTTTCTATTCTCTGTTCCGTTTTTTATTTTCCGCTTCCGTTTCCTGCCCTTTTCTTGTATAAATGGTTGGATTTCCTGTAAAAACTATGCTAAAATAAAGAAAATTGTGCTTTACTTGACAAAAAGCAAACAAAGGAGAATAAGACTTATGAATAAAACAATGGATGATATTGTGTTGTCAGTTGTCATTCCGTGTTACAACGAAAAAGAAACGATTGAAACGGTTCTGGACGCTGTCCGCGACTGCGGCGTTAAACACACGGAAATCATCGTTGTCGACGACTGCTCCACAGACGGTACGAGAGACCTGTTAAAAGGGGAGCTTCGCGGCAAGATCGACCGCCTGATCTTCCACAAAGTCAATCAGGGAAAAGGCGCCGCTCTTTCCAAAGGCTTTCAGGCTGCAACCGGCGACGTCGTCGTTATTCAGGACGCCGATCTGGAATATGACCCAAAGGATTTCGTACGCCTGCTCGAGCCGTTCGTAAACGGGCGCGCGGACGCTGACGTCGTATACGGTTCCCGCTATGCAAGAGGCGAGAAATATATGATCAAACGCTTTTATCATACCGCGGGCAATAAGTTTCTGACACTTATGTCGAATCTATTTACCGATCTCGGTCTGACCGACATGGAAACATGCTACAAAATGTTCCGCCGCGAGCTGATTCAGTCCATCACGATCGAAGAAAAACGCTTCGGTTTCGAGCCGGAGATCACGGCAAAGATCGCAAAGAAACGCTGCCGTATCTATGAAATGCCGATTTCCTATTATCCGCGTTCCTATACCGAAGGCAAAAAGATCGGCGTAAAAGACGGCTTCCGCGCTATTTATTGTATTCTGAAATATAACCTTTTTTCTTAAAAGGAAAGACTAATATTGAAAAACACATCAGAAATGAAGAGTAGATTGCTCTGACATGGAGGAGTAGTATGAATCGTGTACTTGTTACAGGGGGCGCCGGTTTTCTCGGCTCCCATTTATGCGAACGTTTATTGCAGGACGGCAATGATGTCATTTGTGTGGACAATCTCTACACAGGAAGCAAGGACAACATCCGTCATCTGATGGCAAATCCATATTTTGAGTTTATCCGCCACGACGTGACGGAGCCTCTGTATGTAGAAGTCGATCAGATCTACAATCTCGCCTGCCCGGCAAGCCCGGTTCATTATCAGGCGAATCCGGTCAAAACGACAAAGACAAGTGTGTACGGAGCGCTCAATATGCTTGGTCTCGCGAAACGCGTCGGCGCACGTATCCTGCAGGCGAGCACGAGCGAGGTATACGGCGATCCGGAAGTACATCCACAGCCGGAAACTTACCGCGGCTGTGTCAATCCGATCGGCATCCGCTCCTGCTATGACGAAGGCAAGCGTGTGGCGGAAACGCTGTTTTTTGATTATCACCGTATGCACAATCTGGAAATCAAAGTTATGCGTATTTTCAACACATACGGTCCGAGGATGAATCCTTCCGACGGCCGCGTTGTTTCCAACTTTATCGTGCAGGCGCTTCGCGGCGAAGATATTACGATCTATGGCGACGGTTCCCAGACGCGCAGCTTCTGCTACGTCGACGACCTGATCGAGGGCATGGTGCGTCTCATGGCGTCTCCGGCGGATTTTACCGGTCCATGCAACATCGGCAATCCGGGAGAATTTACCATTTTGCAGCTCGCAGAAAAGGTTATTGCCATGACAGATTCTAAATCGCAGATCGTATACAAACCGCTTCCTTCCGATGATCCGCTTCAAAGAAAGCCTGTGATCGATCTCGCAAAAGAGCATCTGGAATGGGAGCCTCACATCGCGCTCGACGAGGGGCTGAAAAAGACGATCGAATATTTCAAGCGCGTGATCTGACAGGCAGCTTCCGGCAAATCATTTTTCAAAACAAAGCAAAACGTCCGGTTTTCATGAATTTCCTTAGCTTAGGATTCCTTCATAAAAAACCGGACGTCTTTTATTTACAGCGTTTTCATATATTCCGCGATCGCGGCTTCCCACGGCGCAAATTTGAAATCGGTCGTCATATCGAGCATATAATTGTCAAGAACGGAATATGCCGGACGGTGCGCCTGTCCCGGAAATTTCTTATCGTACGCATCCGTCGTGATACCTTCCACAACGGTAGCTTTTCCCGCCAGACGGAAAATCTCTTTCGCAAATTCCGCCCAACTGCATTCTCCCTCGCATGTCGCATGAAACGTTCCGTAATTATCCGTCGGAAGCAGGTAAGCGATCGCTTTTGCCAGCTCCATCGAATAAGTCGGCGTACCGAACTGGTCGTTTACGACCTGAACCTTATCGCTCTTTTCCGACAACGCAAGCATCGTCCTTACAAAGTTTTTGCCCTCTCCATACATCCATGCGGTACGCAGAATGAAATAACGGCTGCCAAATTCCTTTACCAGCTCTTCGCCGAGCAGCTTTGTTTTCCCGTAAACGCTCATCGGATGGACGGCGTCATATTCCTTGTAATGGCTGTCCGTATTGCCGGAAAAAACGTAATCCGTTGAGATCTGGAATACCTTCGCGCCCGTCTCCCGCGCGGCGATGCTCAGGTTTCTAGGTCCGATGGCGTTAATACGGAACGCATTGTCCCCGTCCGTCTCACAGGCGTTGACATTCGTATGCGCCGCACAGTTGATGATGGCGTACGGCTTTACTTCCTTCGCAAGCGCCATAACCTTGTCGATGTCCGTAATGTCCAGTTCCGGCACATCCGTATTGACCAGCTTATATTCTTCCTGATCTGCAAGCGCCCGGTTGATCGCTCTTCCAAGCTGTCCGTTACAACCCGTTACAATAATATTTTTCATTTCTATTGACCATGCCTTTCCAATGATTTCTTAATTTCCAAGCCCCAATCTGTTGACCGCAGAGAACAGCGCTCTGATCGAAGCCCTTGTAATATTGGAGCTTACGCCGACGCCGTAAGTAACTCTGCCGCTGTCGGAATCGAGCAGATGGATATAAGCCGCGGCTTGAGAATTGGAACCGCTCTGCAGCGCATGCTCTTCATAGTCAAGCACTTTGATCCGCACGCCGAGCGTTTCCTGCATACCGCGCTGTACCGCGTCGATCGGGCCGTTGCCGACCGCTTCGAAGCTCTTCTGGGTTCCGTGATCCGTATAGGTAACGCATACCTTTGTATCGAATTCGGACTTCGTTTCTCCCGACAAATCGGTCACATGAAGCTTTCTGAAATGCAGAGGCTCTTTCTGGTTCAGATATTCGATGCGGAACTGCTCCATGATCTGATCCGGAGATACCTCGCCCTGCTTTTCCGAAATCTTCTGGATCGTATTTGCAAATTCCTTGTGCATTGCCTTCGGCAGCTTGAATCCAAAATAAGTGTCCATAATGAACGCGACGCCGCCTTTGCCGGACTGGGAATTGATCCGCACGATCGGCTCGTACTCTCTTCCGATATCCGCAGGATCGATCGGAAGATACGGTACCTGCCAGTATTCTCCGCCTCTTTCGCGCATTGCCTGAACGCCCTTGTTGATCGCGTCCTGATGAGAACCGGAAAACGCCGTGAATACCAGCTTTCCCGCATACGGATGACGCGGATGGATCGGAATCTTGCAGCATCTCTCATAGATTTCGATAATCTCGTTGATATGCTCGATGTTCAGCTCAGGATTCACGCCCTGCGAGAACATATTATATGCTATATTCATAATATCTACGTTGCCTGTCCGCTCGCCGTTGCCGAACAGCGTTCCTTCGACACGCTCCGCTCCTGCCAGCATGGAAAGCTCTGCGGAAGCGACGCCGGTGCCGCGGTCATTGTGCGGATGTACGCTTAAAATAATACTTTCCCGATCTTCGAAGTGTTTATTCATCCATTCGATCTGATCCGCATAAACGTTCGGCGTATTCATCTCAACGGTAGACGGAAGATTGATAATGATCGGGTTCTCTTTCGTAGCGCCCCACTCCTTCTGCACTGCGGTGCAGATATCGAGCGCAAAATCCAGTTCGGTTCCGGTAAAGCTCTCAGGTGAGTATTCCAGAATGATCTTGCCCGGAAACTTCGCCGCATATTCTTTTACAAGCCTTGTTCCTTTGATGGCGATCTCTTTGATCTCTTCTCTGTTCATATGGAATACGACGTCGCGCTGCAAGGTAGACGTTGAATTATAAATATGCACGATCGCCTGACTGCACCCTTCGATCGACTCGAACGTTCTTGCAATCAGTTCCTCGCGGCACTGCGTCAGAACCTGTACCTTAACGTCGTCCGGTATCATCTTGCGTTCGATCAGCTGTCTGAGAAAATCAAATTCGATCTGGCTCGCCGCCGGGAATCCGACCTCGATCTCCTTAAAGCCAAGCTTGATCAGATACTGGAACATTTCAATCTTTTCTTCTACGATCATCGGATCGATCAGCGCCTGATTGCCGTCGCGCAGATCGACGCTGCACCAGATCGGCGCCTTTTCGATCTCCTTATTCGGCCATTCGCGTTCCGGATAATCTATGACCGGATTTTTTTGATAACGCTTATAATTCAACATCTTTCTTCTCCTTTTCCCTTTCTTCCCTTTTTGCAAACTGCGCATCTTATTTAATTAGGATAAAAATACAAACCAAAATAGAACAAATTTCTATGAAATCAAAAAATCAGCCCATCCAGAGATGGACTGATAAACGTTGATTTCTTTATTCTCCAAGACCGCTTTCGATCACTGCGATAAGAGCCTTCAGAGCTTCCTCTTCGTCCTCTCCTTCGCATACGAATTCAACTTCATCGCCGCATTTTACGCACGCGCCAAGTACGCTCAATACACTTTTTGCATTGGCAGTACCATCTCTGAATGTAAATGTTATCAATGATTTGAATTGCATTGCCTCTTTACATAGGATGCCAGCAGGTCTTAGGTGTAGTCCTGTTGGGTTTTTGATTACTACCTTTTGGCTTACCATATTGCTTCCTCCAATTTATATCTTACCCCCTGCGGGAATATCATATCTTCTCTATATCCTATCATATCATGCATTTTGTATTTTCACAAGTACAATCTGCCCGGCTGCCGCATAGGACTTTGGTCTTCCGCCCTTTCTCCAGCATACAGTTCTGAATCAGCTCCGCCAGTTTCTTCGCTTCTTTCTCGATCAGCTTCTGATCTTTTCCTTCGATCATGACACGTACAAGCGGTTCTGTTCCCGATGGACGGATCAATACTCTGCCTTCTCCCGCAAACATACCGTTCAGCTTTTCAATCGCTGCGGCAATCTCAGGATATTCCATATATTTTTCTTTTTTGTGGTTCGGTACTTTTGCATTGACAAGCGCCTGCGGCAGCACCTCCATGATCTTTGCAAGCTCGGAAAGAGGTTTTTCTGTCTCTACCAATACCTGAAGCAGATGCAGCGCGCTGAGAAGTCCGTCGCCCGTTGTATTTTCATCTAAGAAAATAACATGCCCCGACTGCTCGCCGCCAAGGCTTGCTCCGATCTCACGCATCCTTTCCAGAACATAACGGTCGCCGACCTTTGTCTGCTCCGCATGAATGCCGTTCTTTTCCGCCATCAGGAAAAATCCAAGGTTACTCATAACGGTAACAACGATCGTATCGCCTTTTAGCTTTCCCCGCTGTTTCATATGATTGCCGACGATCGCCATGATCTGATCGCCGTCTACGACCTTACCGTTTTCATCGACTGCCAGAAGTCTGTCTGCGTCTCCGTCGAATGCAAGACCGATATTTGCCTTTTCATATACGACGCGCGCCATCAGTTCTTCCATATGCGTAGAACCGCAGTTCGCATTGATATTTGTGCCGTCTGGATTGTTATGGATTGCAATGACTTCCGCGCCAAGTTCTTTCAAAGCTTCTACGGAAGTATAATGAGAAGCGCCTTCCGCACAGTCGACTACAATCTTTAAACCGCTCAGATCGACGTTCACCGACTGGATCGCATGATTGATGTATTCTTCTCTCGCATCGGTACGGTATTTGATCTTACCTACTCCGGAACCGATCGGAAACTTAATATCCTTCATATCGCTTTTCAGCAGCGCTTCAATCTCATCTTCCATAGAATCGGGCAGCTTATAACCGTTTCCATCAAAAAATTTGATGCCGTTAAACTCTACCGGATTGTGAGATGCAGAGATCACAACGCCTGCATCTACTTTATATTTTTTTGTCAGGTACGCGACCGCAGGCGTCGGTACAACGCCGACATAAACGGCGTTCGCGCCTACCGAGCAGACGCCCGCCATCAATGCGTTTGCGAGCATATCTCCTGAAATCCTCGTATCGCAGCCAACCATAATCGTAGGCTTGTGTTTGTTTTCCTTTGTAAGCACATAGGCTCCTGCCTGCCCCAGCTGCATTGCAAGCGTTGGAGTCAGCTCCTCATTCGCAACGCCTCTTACTCCATCCGTACCAAATAATCTACCCATTTTCTCTCCATTCCGAAGCGCAGCTTTCCCAACTGCCCTTACTCATTATTTTCTGCTTCCTTTTCAACGATTTCTATCGGAAGCACAATTTCCTCTTCCTGGCTGATTCCTTCGGGAAGCGTCACTGTAAGCTTCATCTGATACTCACCCGCCCTCAGTTCCGTCAGAGAATGCTGCTGCATATAAGCCGCCACATCGACTGACGCGGCGATCTCTGTTTCTTCCATTTCTTCAATCGTCTTTGCAAGGCCTCCGACCTTGAGAACGATTTCCTCTTCCGTCTCTCCGATCCTGCCAGTCAGCTCCTCCGGAACGCCGCTTATTGCGATTTCGTCGGCATTCAGCGGTATCTCCGCCGTAATTTCTTTTTCAATGGAAACCGCAACGTTTACTTTACCGCTGAAGTCACTTTCCGCAAGAATAATATTTTCCGGCAGATATTTCTTTACGTCAATCGACGTCGCCAGATCGCTGTTCTTTCCCGACACATTGAGAGCGGCGTCCGTTATTTCGATCTGGGCAATATTTTTGATTGCGCTTCCTCTGCCTGCAACCAATACGGTAGACGGTTTGCTTTCGATCTCGCCTGTCAGCGCATAACCGTCCGCAGGCGTTCCGCTCGGAACGAATACAAGCGGCACTCTCTTTGTCTGTAAAATCTCAACGCCTACCTTTACCTGATCCAGACTCTTCTTCAGATTGTCCTCTTCCACCGGATTGTTGTCCGCATCATACAAATGTATCGTAGCGTCTGTGCGAATATCCTGTGACAATCCCGCCACGTCTACCGATACTTCCGCATGATCTACACGGTCTACAAGCGATTCCGGTCCCGATACTCTGACGAGATTCTGCTCCGCGCTTACGTTTCCGAGAATATAGCCTTCCGCAGGCTCGCCTACTGTCTTTGTTGTAATCATAAACTGCTTGCGCTTCATATCTTCAACCCGGATCAGCATATTCTCGGTAGGAGACACAATGCTGTCCAGTTTATCATTATATTTGTTTGTACTAAGCTTTATGCGCACCATCGTGTCCATAAAGTTAATTTCCTGCATATCCGCTGTCGCAATAATATTTTCCCGCCCCAGCGTATCCAGTATGCTTCTCTTCGCCCATACGGTAACGTCGATCACATTTGTTTCATCCAGTATTTCATATACTTTTCCCTGGCTGGTCACCGCATCCTCATTCAATATCTCTACCGGAATATTGCGGAATACCGTTTTATCCACCGGATCGCTGATATTAACGACGCTGAACCATATTGCAACAGAAAACAAGACTGCCAGAATTTTCAGGCCCAGATTATCTGTCAACTTCTTTTTCATTCTTTGACCTTCCCTTCCACAATCTTTTCTTTTTTTCTTCTACCGGCTTATTCTGAATCATGAGCAGCTTGCCTTTCAGCTCCTCCGAGTCCAGATTGCGGTACAACTGCCCCTCGTATGCGGCGCTTACATGTCCCGTTTCCTCCGAAACAATGATCGTCAGGGAATCCGTCACCTCGGAAATGCCTACGCCCGCCCGATGTCTCGTTCCAAGCTCCTTGCTTAAATTCATATTGTCGGAAAGCGGCAAATAACAGGTTGCCGAAACAATCCTGTCCTCTCTTACAATGACAGCGCCGTCATGAAGCGGCGTATTGTGTTCAAAAATATTGATCAGAAGCTGGCTTGTCAGAACGCCGTCTACCTCAATGCCGGTCCTCTCGTATTCTGCGAGCGACTGGTTCTGCTCGATCACGATGAGGGCGCCGGTGCGTACCTTGCCCATTTCATAGCACGCCTTGATGATCTCCTGCATCGTCCTGTCAGAAAAATGCCCACTCGTATCCTTTGAATTGTCAAACGGAACGAGCGAAGCAAAAAAATTGGTTCTTCCGAGCTGCTCCAACGCGCGGCGCAGCTCCGGCTGCAGCACAACGACAATCGCAATTACAGCAAGGCTGAGCACATTCTCAGCGATCCAGAGAATCGTCGTCATATTGAATATCGCGGCAACAAGAATAAACGCCATAATGACGATAATTCCTTTGAGCAAAGACCATGCACGGGTATTCTTGATCCACAGGATAATCTGATACACCAAAAAGGAGATAATGATAATCTCCACAATATCAGTCCATCTTATGCTCGGCATGTGAAGCCTGTTTAAATATACCCCTGCAAGATTTGCCAGTTGACTCATACTCTTTTCATTCCACTCTTATCTGTTTTCTTGATGACACTGCCCGTCGCGCGCGGCGGCGCTGCATTTTTTTTCTGAGTTGTTATTTTTTTAACGGTTTTGGACGGCTTCGCTACCGTGATTTTCGGAACCGCCTTTACATAATAGTAATATTCATCGTCCTCAAACTGTACATATTCTGTCCGGGAATAATCCACATTGAACACAAAGAACTGCAAAAGCTTTACAATCGCAATAGACAGTATTGCCCCGATCACCGTTGAAACAAGCGATATATTCGTATCAAACATCAAATCGCCCGCAAGCAGAATCGCAACCGCGGCAAGCGTACCGGACATGACTGCAACTGTCCACGAATGGTTCATACTCATCCTGCGGATCAGATACACGACTAATACCGTAACCGCAAACGCAAATACCATAACAAGCATCGTTTTATTATTGAGAAGCCCGTCTACCACATAACGGTACTTCTGCATGGCACTCTCTGCGTCCATTGAATTCAGCGTTCCCACACTTTCCGAGATATACTGGAGAATGCTGTAAATCACAACGCCGCAGCCCACCGATACCGCGGAGGCCGGCGTTCCGACAAGCCCTGCCGAGAGAGGCATAGCAAGCGGAATATTAAGAGTACAGCAAAGCGGCGTTAAAAGCACCAATGCCCCGTCCTTCGGTGAAAAACGGAAATACAGCAGAAACATCACCATAAAAAGCGCCAGCACAACGATCGCGCACTCCGCGGAAAATGCATATAAATGCAGTAAAATAAAAAGCGCCGCGATCAAAATCATAAAATTCATCGGCAGGAAGGAACATAAAAGCGCTGCTACAAGAACAACCGTAATGCTGTTAATACGGCTCATATAGCCCAGCTTTCCGTTTATCATCATAAGCGTAATCAATGCCAGAAGGAATTTTACGACCGGCGTAATATATATTTCATATTTTCCGTAGATTCCCTTTAAATACTCTTTCAGGACCAGTAAGTTTGTCATAACTCTTTCCTTTCAGGAATTTCCCTATCGTCTGGCGTCATCCTCATATAATTCCGACAATTCCTGCAGATGGGAATAGTATTTCTTCAGGCTTTTCCTCGCCCGATTATAGCGGTAGGAATATACGAGATAAGAAATAACCGTATAAATTCCTGTAAATATCACATAAGCAAGCAGAAACTTTTTGCCCGTTTCCAGAAGATCGACCTGATAGATCTCTTTCATAACGGTTTCGAAATGATAGAACGCAAATATACCAAGCACAATCGCAAATACAAGAGTTGCGCTGAGCACGGATTTGATCATCTGCAGACTGATATAATCGCTTCTGAAATAATTGCCGATCGCCATATTATGCCTGCCTTCATTTTCTTCGTAAGCAGCCATCTTTGTCATCAGTCTGATCCGCTCCTCATTCAGCATAACTCCATCCCCCTTATGTACGCAAAGCAGTATAGCACAAAAACCGCTGTCTGTAAAATCAGCGGTCGAGATAACGCATTCTCGGATTGTCCCTGTTGTCCTTCGGACGCTTCGGCGCAGGCGCCGTCTTCGGTTTAATCGCATTGGAAAAGGTATTTGTCATCTCCACCTTGCATTTGTCACAGAATCTTCCTGTCCTGATCGGAGCGCCGCACTTCTCACAGTTGAAGAAAACGACGGAATCCTCCGAAAATACAAGCCGCTCCTCCCGCACCCACTGATGGATCTGGGGAATTTCCACGCCGCAATGCTCCGCAACTTCATGAATGCCGGCTCCCTTGTTTGCTCTGATAAATTCCTTTACTTCCTGAAACTTTGCTTCCATCTCTTCTCTGCATTGCTGGCAGATCTTCGGTCCCATCACATAATTGAAAACTCTGCCGCATTTTCTGCAATTACGAACTTCCATTATAAACCCTCCGTTTTCTATTGCCTCTTCGAAGCATTTTCTAAAGAAATGCCTGCCGCAAGCGCAATGAAATAAACTTCCTTGATTCCGGCTTCCCGCAGGACCGCCGCAGCAGCGTCTATCGTACTGCCGGTCGTATAAATATCGTCAATAACTATAATTGTATTTAATTTTACATCATTTCTACATAATTTAAAAGCCTTTTTCAAATTATTTTGGCGCATTTCACGGTTCAGGCATTTCTGCGGAACCGTCTTTTTGACGCGCCGGAGAAGTCCGCTCTCTACCCGGATTCCAAGCTGCCTGCCAAGAACGTCCGCAAGCGCCTGCGCCTGATTGTACCCCCGCGTCCTTCTACGGGTTCTGTGCAGTGGAACCGGAACAAGCGCGTCGGGATTCCACCGACGTATCACATCTCCCAGCAGACGCGCCAACTCCCCTCCGTAAAATTCCGCATATTCCCGCCTGCCTTTATATTTGAAGCGGTACATCGATCTGCGGACGCACGGATATTCATACAGCGCCCTGCCTTCTGTGTAGAAATGCTGAGTCTGCATACAGTCCGCGCAGTATTCTTCCCTCTCATCAACAAGCCCCTTTCCGCATTTTCTACAGAAAGGCGGCTTAACTATCTTCAATTTATCCGCACACGACGTACAAATCAGCGCTCCGATCGGCAGCGCCCGGTCGCACACCGGACACCGCCGCGGAAATAATAGGTCGATCCATATCATATTATATCACATTGTTCTCTAATCCGATCTGCAAGCCCGCTGAACCGCCTTTGTTCGTGTTCATTCGCAATCATGGCATGTACGGTTTCCCTGCTGCCAAGTATCGTCACACAATTTTTTGCTCTTGTCACCCCCGTATAGAGCAAGTTTCGATTCATCAGCATTTTCGGTCCGCCAAGCAGCGGCATAATGACTGCGGGATATTCGCTTCCCTGAGACTTATGGATCGTCACCGCATAAGCAAGCTCAAGCTCCTCAAGTCCGGAAAACGGATAATGTACCCGCCTTGCGCCGTCCAGTTCCACCGTAACCGTCTGCGCAAATTCGTCGATCTGCAGGATCCTTCCCATATCGCCGTTGAACACGCCCATTCCTTTTTCGATCGGAATATTATAACGGCTGACGATCTCCCATTCAAGCTGATAATTATTCCGTATCTGCATGACTTTATCGCCTTCGCGCAGAAGCGTCTCCCCATGACGGTATTCTTTTTTATGTTCATCCTCAGGATTCATATAGCGCTGCAGGATGCGGTTCAGCGCTTCCACTCCAAGATTACCCTTGCGCATCGGCGTCAGCACCTGAATGTCATACGGCGGCGCATCCACATAGCGCGGCAGCTTTTCTGTAATCAGCTGAATCATGTGCTTATAGATAACGCCTACGTCGTTTCTCTCAAGAAAAAAGAAATCCCGGCTCTTATTGTCCATCCTGATCTGCTCGCCTCGGTGGATTCTATGCGCATTGACGACAATATCGCTTTCTCCTGCCTGCCGGAATATTTTTTGAAGCATTACGACCGGGAAACAATGGCTGTCGATCAGATCTTTCAGCACCTGCCCCGGTCCGACGCTCGGGAGCTGGTTGACGTCTCCTACCATGATCAGACGCGTACCGACCGTGACTGCTTTCAACAGCGACTGAAATAAATGAATATCGACCATCGACATTTCATCAATAATCAAAACGTCTGCCTCAAGCGGATTTTCTTCATTCTTTTCAAAGGAAGCCCGCCTGCGCTCCCCGTCCGCCGGACCGTTTAATTCAAGCAGCCTGTGAATCGTCCTTGCTTCGTAGCCCGTCGCCTCTGTCATGCGCTTTGCCGCCCGTCCGGTCGGCGCCGCCAGCAGAATATCCATTCCCTCCTGCTCAAAATACCGGATGATCGTATTGATCGTCGTTGTCTTACCCGTACCGGGACCTCCCGATAAGATCAGCAGCCCGTTTTTGATGCTTTCCAAAACCGCTTTCCTTTGCAGCTCGTCCAGTTCGATCGAAAGCTCCTTCTCCAGCGCCTGAATCTTCTTCCATAGCGCGACCTCCTCCGAAGGGAGCAGTTCTCCTCCCTGTCCCAGAGAGACGTTGAGGTCGTGCAGCATTTTCGCGCAATTTAATTCCGCATAATAATACTGCATACTGTATACGATCTGCCCTCCGTCCTTTTCTTTGATCACAAGCTTTTTATCGATCATCAGATTCATAAGCTGCGGTTCGATCTGCTCCGGCGAAAGTAAGAGCAGTTCTCCTGCCTGCATCAGCAAAAGCTCTTTGGGCAGGTAAACATTCCCCTCCGCAGACGCCTGCAGAAGCGCATATAAAATACCGCTTCGTATCCGGTAATCCGAATCGGTATGAATCCCGATCTTTGCAGCGATCTCATCCGCCATTTTAAAACCGACCCCCTGAATATCCTCTGCCAAAAGATAAGGGTTCTCCTGCATAACGCCATAAAGGCGCATGCCGTATGTATTATAAATTTTAATCGCCAACGTATTTGAAATTCCATATTTCTGCAAAAAGAGCATCGCATCCCGCATTCCCTTTTTTTCCTCTATCTGAATGGAAATCTCTCTTGCAATCCGCTCACTGATCCCTTTTACTTCAACAAGCCGCTCCGGTTCCTCTTCCATAATGCGGAATGTGTCTTCTCCAAACCGTTTCACAATCCTTGCCGCCAAAGCCTCTCCAACGCCTTTGATCGCACCGGAACCAAGGTAACGCTGTATGCTGACGATGTCCTCGGGAAGCAGAGTCGTATAAGATTGTGCCTTGAACTGTCTTCCATAAAGCGCATGCTCCGTATATTCTCCTGTCATTTCAATGCTTTCGCCCTGATCCAGTCCCCGGAACATACCGACGCATGTGATCTCCTCCTCATCACTGATCAGGTTCATCACCGTATAACCATTTTCTGCATTCTGATATATGATATGATCCACATATCCCTTTAACGTTTCCATTTCTTCTCCATTCCGAACACAAATCCAAACACAAAAGCGCAAAAAGGGACTGCCTTTCAAAAAGCAGCCCCCAGCTTTCATTTTTTTATGCTTCCGATCCGTTATTAATTTTCATCTGTTCATAGAGCATCTGCGCCAGTCCAAGCCCTCCCGTTTCCGTAGACAGGGAAGCCATCTCCTGTATCATGCTGTCTCTATAATAATCTACCATCGTTCCCGTTGACTTAAAACTGTATTCTGTCTCAGGAACCGTCTTCTGCATTTCCTTAAACATCTGCTCCACAAAATAGGATTCAAACTGCTTGCAGGCGTCCAAAAGCTGCTCGTCGTCGGTGCCTTTTTGCTTTTCCTTCCAGTCTGCTTTCATCTTTTCCAGCTTTTGGTTGTCAGACTGCGTTTTCATATAGTCCGTATAAATAGAACTAAGTCCTGTTAAGTCCATGATACGCCTCCTTCTTTGTTCTGCCTACAAGCCATGCTTCATGGCGGGCTGCGACTTGTGGTCCTGCCGTCTTTGTCCTGTTTGCAAGCCATGCTTCAGCTCGAAATCACGGATTTCTCGCTGACGGGCTGCGCCCTATACGCCTGCCGTCCGACTGTTCTGTTTGCAAGCCATGCTTCAGCTCGAAATCACGGATTTCTCGCTGACGGGCTGCGCCCTATACGCCTGCCGTCCGACTGTTCTGTTTGCAAGCCATGCTTCAGCTCGAAATCACAGATTTCTCGCTGAAGGGCTGCGCCCTATGAAACCATCAAATGAGCCTTCTGTCTGCAAGCAGCCTTCGGCTCATTCGCTGCTTTCGCATGGCTTGGCTTAACGTTTCAAGTTGTTAGCCTGTTGGAGCATTTCGTCGGATGTCGTGATCGCTTTGGAGTTCATTTCATAGGCGCGCTGCGCGACGATCATATTGACCATTTCATCGACGACCTGCACATTGGAGCGTTCCAGATATCCCTGTACGATCTCGCTCTTTTCCAAGTTATTGTTTCTTGCCTCATTGATCGCCTCTCCGCTTGCCGTCGTCTCTCTATAATAGCTGCCGCCGATCTTATCCAGACCAGTCGGATTATTAAACTGATAAAGACCGATCGTAATGCCGAGCGGCTGCGGGTTGTTGTCGGCATCGGGATAATAGAATTCTCCTTCCTCCGATACCGACAAGTTGCTTGCCGTGTAATTCCTATTAAATGTGATCTCTCTTCCCGTCGTACTGAGTACCGGATAACCGTCCGACGTACAGAGCGTCAATCCGCCGTTATCATTTGTGCTCAAAAAGAAATTGCCGTTTCTCGTATAATATGTATTTCCGTCGTCTCCGGCAATCGCAAAAAAGCCCTTGCCGCTGATCGCAAAGTCTGTCGTACTCTCCGAATCCTGGAAAGCTCCCTGACTGAAAATGGAACTGATGGAGGAATTGCGTACGCCGAGACCAACCTGCGCGCCTACCGGCTTATTCTCACCGTTTGCCGTCGTCGTCTTCGTCTGAAGCGTCTGATACAGCAACGACTTAAAATTTGCCACTTCTGTTTTATAGCCTGTCGTATTTACATTTGCAAGATTGTTCGCAATCGTATCAATGTTTGTCTGTTGGGCGATCATACCTGTCGCCGCCGACCATAAAGACCTTACCATCTTCTGCTCCTCCTTTATATTCCCCTGTCCTATATGAATTATTTATAAGTCGTTCTTCCTGTTATCAGCCGTTCAGTCTGCCAAGCTGGTTCACTGCAATATCAAGCGAGCTATCGTATGTCTGCACAACCTTCTGATTTGTCTCATATGCCCTCGAAACGTTGATCATATCTACCATTTCCTTCACGACCTGTACATTGGAATGTTCCAGATAACCGGAAATCACACGTGCGTCGCTGTCTGTCTCAGTCGCTCCTTCTACTGTCTGAAAAAGATTCTCTCCGTAGTGCTCAAGATAATTATAATCTTCAAAATCAGTAATGCCGATCGTTGCGACACTGCTGCCATCCTGCCAGATCGTTCCGTCCTCTGTAATCTCCGCCGGCAAAAGCGGATCTAACTCAATCTGTTCGCCCCTGTCGCTCAGAACGAAATCACCGTCCTTCGTTACAAGATAGCCTTCCTCCGTCAGCGTAAAATTACCGTCCCGCGTATATTTGGTAGAAGTAACGCCGGCCTTGTTCGTAAATTCGATTGCAAAGAAACCTGACCCTGCAATCGCCAAATCAAATGTATTTTCCGTTTCCTTTAAAGGTCCTTCCGAATAATCGGTATAATTCTCACCGATCTTGACGCCCATGCTCATTGCGCCGATCCTGCGCGCCAGATTGGGCGTCTCCGACGTATCCTTGATCTTATAAGCAAGCACGTCGTGAAACGACTGAGACGTCGCTCCTTCTTTTTTATAACCTACGGTCGCACTGTTGGCGAGGTTGTTTGTCAAAGTATCCATTCTATGCTGCTCGTTCACCATGCCTGTATAGGCCGTATACAACCCTTTTAACATATTGCTCCCCTTTTCCGCGCCCGCTTATACCGCGCGCTTTAACACGTTTGCAGGCTGATACTGCAAATCAATTTTCGTCTCTGTAGCCCGCAAGAAATTCTACATATTTTCCGGTGCCGATCGCAACTGCCGTCATCGGATCTTCCGCTGTCATTGTGTTAATGCCTGTCTTTGCTTCAATCAGATCCTCCAGACCGCGGAGCAGACTGCCGCCTCCCGTCAGAACGATTCCTCTGTCCGCAATATCCGCCGCCAACTCCGGAGGCGTTTTTTCCAGTACGCTGTGAATCGTCTCAATAATCTGTGAGGTTGTCTCCTTTAATGCCTCTTCCGTTTCCTCAGAGGAAACCTTAATCGTCTTCGGCAGACCTGTTACAAGATTCCTGCCTCTGACGTCCATATAATCAACTTCCGCCCGTTTATAAGCGGAACCGATCTTAATCTTCAAGTCTTCCGCCGTCCGCTCTCCGATCAGCAGATTATGCTTTTTACGCATATAGCGTACGATCGCCTCGTCAAAATCATCGCCTGCGATCTTAATGGAAGCGCTGACTACCGTACCGCCGAGAGAAATCACGGCAATATCCGACGTACCGCCGCCAATATCCACGATCATATTGCCGCACGGTTTGGAAATATCAATCCCTGCGCCGATCGCCGCCGCAATCGGTTCTTCAATGATAGAAACCTCGCGCGCCCCCGCCTGATAGGTTGCATCCTCCACCGCTTTCTTTTCTACTTCCGTAACGCCGCTCGGAACGCATACTGCAATGCGCGGCTTGCGAAATGTCTTTTTGCCGAGCGCCTTCTGGATGAAGTATTTCATCATCTTTTCCGTAACCGTATAATCGGAAATAACGCCCTGGCGCAGCGGACGCACCGCTACGATATTGCCCGGCGTCCTTCCAAGCATCAGCCTTGCATCCTCGCCGATCGCTTTAATTCTATTCGTATCTCTGTCGAATGCAACGACAGAGGGTTCCTTCAATACAACGCCTTTTCCTCTTATATATACAAGAATACTCGCCGTTCCCAAATCGATGCCGATATCCGTATACTGCATAATCCTAACCCCTTTCTAATGCTATCTATCATAATATTTACCAAATGTCTGCTCTTTAAACAAAAAAACTGACATAGAAACATCCTGCGACGTTATAACATTATAACCTAAAGCGGCGCATTTTCAAAGGGTTTTCCAAAAATTCACAAAAAATTAAAGAACGCAGTCAATCAAGCAGATCCTTCTGCCCATTCACCGCGTCCATGCTGCTTTGATTCGTTTGTATCTGTTTTGCTGTACCAAGCATATTTTAAAAACCCAAACAGTAATCTGTAGTCCTGAATATCAATATCTTTTCCTGACATACATCATCTAATCAATTTTCACTCCGTATACATAATTCGACGGATATTCCAAGCACCATAAATCCTCCCCATACGGAATATCCAACGTATGATTTTCGCTTAATACATATTCTTTGCCATTAAGCTTAAATACGCTTCCCGGCTCATAATTCATAAGCTGATATCCTGTTGACGTGATACTCTCATATTTACTGTCATATCTTTCTTTTGAATGAATCACTCCTCCTGTTTCACTTGCGGAATAATATTGAGTAGCCTCTCTTTCTCCCATTTTGACAGTAAAGAAGCCTTGTTCCATTCCAGCCTCATCCATAAACTCCCGCACTTCATCGCTGGACCATGTAAGACCATAGTAAACAGGGTCCCTACTCATCATGTACCGCCAGAATTTAGAATAATTTTGCGCTGTCGCATCATGTTCAGCGCCTCGGATATATTCTGAATACGGCGTTCCCACACACTTATCGTTCGTGAATAATATATGTTCTCTCCCATCGGACGACACATACTTAAAATAATGATTCTGTCCGAAATCGATGGTATTATTGCAGGCTTTCACCTCCGACAAGGTATTTACATCAATTTCAGGAATCTGATCCGCCGTAAAGCGATACCCTTCGTATTCATATACATCCCCATGTTTTTTAACTTTAGACATATCACGATTAATAAGCAACAACAGCGTATCCGAAATATATGTGCTTTTTTTCACAGTAAACGGCGAATACAATCCGGCATCGTTCATCCCGCTTTGGCTTTTTATAAACATATCCCGTTGGCTTCTGTCAGTCTTCTGCCCTAACAAAATACGGACCGCCGTTCGCTGTTGATTAATCCGATATTCTTCATTGATACGATTAACATTCATCAGCACCACCCCTGTTCAAAGCCGCTTACTGTGTAATGACAATATCATCCTCAACATATGTGGACACTACAGGATAAGCATAAAACAATTCAATCGATGGGGTAAATGACGTCGTTTTACGATAATCAATCTCACCCCTTGAATGGGAGCCTGCAAATACCTATTAACTAATAAACTGATTTAATGTATGAAAATATCTCATTTTCATTGATAAATATTTTAACTTTATATCGGCAATTCCATGCAAAAGCTTTAGGCTCTTTCCAGCATTTTTTTCACATAAATCCCGGTATAAGAATTCGGATTCTCCGCTACCTGCTCCGGCGTGCCTTCCGCTATGACCGTGCCGCCGCCGTCGCCTCCTTCCGGTCCGATATCGATAATATAGTCCGCCGTTTTGATCACGTCAAGATTATGCTCGATGACGACGACCGTATTGCCGCCCTCCGTCAGACGGCGCAGGATCTCGACCAGCTTATGCACATCGGCAAAATGAAGCCCTGTCGTCGGCTCGTCCAAAATATAGATCGTCCTGCCCGTACTGCGTCTGCTCAGCTCCGTCGCCAGCTTGATACGCTGCGCCTCGCCGCCCGAAAGCGTCGTTGACGGCTGTCCGAGTTTGATATAAGAAAGCCCTACGTCATACAGCGTCTGTATTTTATTCTGGATCGACGGTACGTTTTCAAAAAAGGTCACCGCCTCTTCCACCGTCATGTCAAGCACGTCGTAAATGCTCTTGCCTTTGTATTTCACTTCCAGCGTTTCTCTGTTGTAACGTTTTCCTTCGCAGACCTCGCAAGGCACGTAAACGTCGGGCAGGAAATGCATCTCGATCTTAATAATGCCGTCGCCGCTGCACGCTTCGCATCGACCGCCCTTCACATTGAAGCTGAATCTGCCCTTCTTATATCCTCTGGCGCGGGCGTCCTGCGTTCCCGCAAACAGATCTCTGATCTGATCGAATACGCCCGTATAAGTCGCCGGGTTGGAACGGGGCGTCCTGCCGATCGGCGACTGATCGATCGCAATGACTTTATCGAGCTGCTCCATCCCGTCGATCCGTTCATGCTTTCCGGGTATCGTTCTCGCACGGTTCAGCGTTCTTGCAAGGCTCTTATATAAAATCTCATTGACAAGCGAGCTTTTCCCGGAACCCGATACGCCCGTTACGCAGGTCATAATGCCGAGCGGGATATTGACGTCTATCTTTTTCAGGTTATTTTCCGCCGCCTTACGGATCGTCAGATAACCTGTCGGTTCCTTCCGCACCTCCGGCACCGGAATCTTCATTTTACCGCTCAGATACTGTCCCGTAACGGAACCCGGAACCTGCATGATCTCCTCCGCCGTTCCGCACGCTACGACTTCGCCGCCGTGGGAACCCGCGCCGGGACCGATATCGACGACATAATCCGCCTCGCGCATCGTATCCTCGTCGTGCTCCACAACAATCAGTGTATTGCCCAGATCGCGCAGATTTTTCAACGTTGCAAGCAGTTTATCGTTATCTCTTTGATGAAGGCCGATACTCGGTTCGTCAAGAATGTAGCAGACGCCGACGAGTCCCGAACCGATCTGCGTTGCCAGACGGATACGCTGCGCCTCGCCGCCGGAAAGCGTACCGGTAGCGCGGGAAAGCGACAGATATTCCAGTCCGACGTCTACGAGAAATCCGACTCTTGCGCGGATTTCCTTCAGGATCTGTCTTCCGATGATCTGCTGATTTTCCGTCAGCTTCATCTCCTGTAAGAAAGCGTACAGACCGCGGATCGACATCGAAGTGATCTCATATATATTTTTGTTGCAGACCGTAACGGCAAGCGACTCTTTTTTCAGACGCTGCCCTTTGCATTCCTTACACGGCGTAATGCGCATAAAAGTCTCATATTCCTGCTTTGAAAGATCGGAAGCCGTCTCGCGGTAACGGCGTTCTACATTTTTGATCAGTCCGTCAAACGCAACCGGATAAACGCCTTCTCCGCGCTGTCCTTTATAATGCACTTGCACTTCTTTTCCGCCCGTACCGTAAATTAAAATATCGTGTATTTTTTCAGGATATTCCCCAAACGGCGTATCCAGATCAAACCCGTATTCTTTTGCCAGCGCCTGCAGGATCGCGTTTGTAAAGCTGCCCGGATCGGCGCACGACTGCCAGCCGAGCACGGTGATCGCGCCCTCGTTGATACTGAGCGACTTGTCGGGAATCATCAGGTCCTCGTCAAATTCCATCTTATAACCGAGTCCAAAGCAGACCGGGCAAGCTCCGAACGGATTATTAAACGAAAAGCTGCGCGGTTCAATCTCTTCAATGCTGATTCCGCAGTCCGGGCAGGAAAAGCTCTGGCTGAAATTCAACGGCTGTCCGCCGATCACATCCGCCTGAAGCAGTCCGTCGGAAACGGCAAGCGCATTTTCCACGGAATCGGTAAGACGCCGTTCAATGCCCGCTTTGACAACAAGGCGGTCTATGACGATCTCAATATAATGCTTGTTGTTTTTCTCAAGCTTGATCTCTTCCGTCAGCTCGTACAGGTTGCCGTCGATACGCACGCGCACATATCCGCTCCGTTTCGCGCGCTCCAATACTTTGACATGCTCGCCTTTCCTGCCGCGCACAACCGGAGCAAGAAGCTGGATTTTTGTTCCTTCCGGCAGCGCCATGATCTGATCGACCATCTGATCGACAGACTGCTTTTTGATCTCCCTGCCGCATTTATAGCAGTGCGGCGTACCGATCCTCGCATACAAAAGCCGGAAATAGTCATAAATCTCCGTTACAGTTCCGACTGTAGAGCGCGGATTGCGGTTGGTAGATTTCTGATCGATCGAAATCGCGGGGGAAAGCCCTTCTATTTTTTCCACATCCGGCTTTTCCATCTGTCCGAGGAACTGTCTCGCATACGAAGACAGGGATTCCATATATCTCCGCTGGCCCTCCGCATAGATCGTATCAAAGGCAAGGGAAGACTTTCCCGATCCCGACAGCCCGGTCAGTACGACCAGTTCGTTCCGCGGAATATCTACGTTGATATTTTTTAAATTATGTTCGTTGGCGCCTCGAATTTTGATATATTCCTTCGGGCGCATCTTTTTTATCTCACTCATCGTCTTTCTCCAATTCCAGTAAATGCTTCTTTAAGTCGATCAACTGATCACGCAGCACGGCGGCCGTTTCAAAGTCAAGCTCTGCTGCCGCTTTTTTCATCTTCTTCTGTAAATCAGAAATCAGCTTTTCCAGTTCTTCGCGATCCATCGATTCCGGATCTTTTTCAAGCGCGATCTCTTCTTTTGCCACTTCCTTGGAAATGCTGATCAGATCGCGGACTGCCTTTTTGATCGTCTGCGGCGTAATGCCGTGCTCTTCGTTATATTTTTTCTGAATTTCCCGACGCCGATTCGTTTCGTCGATCGCCGCGCGCATGGAATCCGTCATCGCATCCGCGTACATAATGACATGTCCTTCCGCGTTGCGGGCTGCGCGCCCGATCGTCTGAATCAACGACGTTTCGGACCGCAGGAATCCTTCTTTATCAGCATCCAAAATTGCTACAAGAGAAATTTCAGGAATATCAAGCCCCTCCCGCAGCAGATTGATGCCGACCAGCACATCGAACACATCGAGACGCATATCGCGAATGATCTCCGCGCGCTCCAGCGTATCAATATCGGAATGCAGATATTTTACCCGGATTCCGACCTCCCGCATATAATCCGTCAGGTCCTCCGCCATCCGCTTCGTCAGCGTTGTAATCAATATTTTATTTTTCTTTTCTACCTCTTTGTTGACTTCCGAGATCAGATCGTCGATCTGTCCCTCTACCGGACGCACAAAAATCTCGGGATCGAGCAGCCCCGTCGGACGTATGATCTGCTCGGCTCTCAGCAGCTCATGTTCTTCCTCATACGCGGCCGGCGTTGCGGAAACAAACAGAAGCTGATCGATATGCTCCTCAAACTCATGGAACGCCAGCGGTCTGTTGTCCAGCGCGGACGGCAGCCGGAACCCATAATCGACAAGCGTCGTTTTCCTCGACCGGTCCCCGGAATACATTGCGCCGATCTGCGGTATCGTCATATGCGATTCGTCTATAATAATGAGATAATCATCTTTAAAATAATCCATCAGCGTCATCGGCGGCGCTCCCGGCGCCGAATTGTTCAAATGACGGGAATAGTTCTCAATACCGGAACAAAAGCCCGTTTCACGCAGCATCTCAATATCGAAATTCGTACGCTCCGAAATACGCTGCGCTTCCAGAAGCTTGTCCTCGCCTTTGAAGTAACGCACCCGCTCTTCCAACTCTTTCCCGATCGTCTCGCACGCATGATTGATCTTTTCCTGCGGCACAACGTAATGAGACGCCGGAAAAATAGCCACGTGCTCCAGATAAGCGTGCACCTTCCCTGTCAGAATATCGACCTCCGCGATCCGGTCGATCTCGTCTCCGAAAAATTCGATCCGAATCAGATAATCCCCGCCCTGCGCGGGATATACTTCCACAACGTCGCCCCTGACACGGAAATTGCATCGCTCAATATCCATATCGTTTCGGTTGTACTGCATATCGATCAGCTCCCGGATCACGGCGTCCCTGTCCTTGACCATACCCGGCCGCAGGGAAACGATCATCTCCTGATAATCGTCGGGGCTTCCCAGACCATAAATGCACGATACGCTCGCCACAACGACTACGTCCCGCCGCTCAGTCAGAGACGCCGTCGCGGAAAGGCGCAGCTTGTCAATCTCATCATTGATCGAAGAATCCTTCGCAATATAAGTGTCCGTACTCGGCACATACGCCTCAGGCTGATAATAGTCGTAGTAGGACACAAAATATTCTACCGCGTTATTGGGAAAAAATTCTTTAAACTCCCCATAAAGCTGTCCCGCAAGCGTCTTGTTATGCGCGATGACAAGCGTCGGTTTATTCAGCCGGGCGATGATGTTCGCCATCGTGAACGTCTTACCGGAGCCGGTCACGCCAAGCAGCGTCTGAAACTGATTGCCCGCCTCAAAGCCGGCGACAAGCGCATCGATCGCCTGCGGCTGATCGCCGGTGGGGGCATATTCTGATACTAGTTCAAAGTAATCCATGAAATCTCTCCTATGAATACATTCGTTAACTTACAAACCGATCGTAACATCTTTTCTAATCTTCTCCCTTAAGATATTTTTCAACTTCTTTATCAAATTCAGAAACATATTCTCGATCCTGTTTAACTCTAAAAACTTCATACTCTTTATTAGCTTTCTCTATAGCAGTATCATGCGATATATGTCCATTCCCTGATAATACCTTACGTCGATTATTCACCAAGAACTGATTTATCTGATCTACCCAATCTTGCATACTCATTAATATTTCATCCTCAGCCATCAACTCTGCATAGTCAATAAACATGGTTACCAGTCTGTTCAAGCGAGACAATTCTTTCTCATTTAAATAATTCTTAGCAATTCCAATATCACGTTTTAAAACCTTTCCATTAGGTGCATCTTTCCACGTAGTAAGTCCCATTACAGGTTTTTCTGAATCCGCCCGTTCATATATTAATTCTGCCGCGGTTTTCCCAGTAACCGCAAAATGAAGTTTATTCTGGACAAAAGCATAAAAATTCTTTGTTGTTTCACTATTCTTATCATAATCATAACTACATTGCTCAAAAACATCTGTAATTTTTTGATAAGCTCTTCGCTCACTCGCTCTAATTTCGCGAATACGCTCCAGCAATTCATCAAAATAATCTTTTCCGAAAGGCTTGCCATTTTTTAGCATATCATCATTTAAAACGAATCCTTTTGTAATATACTCTTTTAATGTTTTAGTAGCCCACTGCCTAAAACGCGTAGCTTTTTTAGAATTTACCCGATATCCGACTGCTATAATAGCATCAAGATTATAAAGCTCTTGCTCGCGCTTGACATTTCTATTCCCCTCCTTTTGAACTATTTCCATTTTGGAAACAGTTGACTCTTTTATAAGTTCTTCATCCTCAAATATATTAGACAAATGCTTTGAAATAGCTGGTACATTAACATCAAACAACTCTGCCATCGCCTTCTGTGTCATCCAAAAAGTTTCATCCTTAAAAATTACATTTACACATATATTTGTATCTTCTATCTGATATAGGACAATTTCATGTTTCTTGTTCATTCCTATTCTTCTCCTCTAACTTACAATCTGAAGCGTCGATTCCGATTTTTATACTACCATCTTAATATTCTACTATATAGTGTTACCTTCCCCATTGTTCGCCGCACACGCGCGGCAAATTTTATAAAAATCAAATTTTAGTAGCAACAGTATAGCACACCGTTTTCAAAAAGTACAGAAGGAATCGAATGTTTGTTCTGTGCTTTGCTCCCAAAAAGATTCTTTACATAAATCCAACTTCCGTTTATACTAAAATAGTCAGAAAATATATTAATTTTCTTGTTTTATGAATAGAAGCAAAAGCTAAATCATATATGGGGGAAACAATATGGTAGAGTACATACTCGGCAATTATCTTGTAGCAAACGGCAAGATCACGGCAGAGCAGTTGGAAAACGCTCTGGTGAGACAGGATTGTGTACGCGCAAAGCTTGATCTGATCGCAGTTGCGGAAGGAATGCTGACTTTAGAACAGGCAGACGAGATCAACAGACTGTTGGCGGACCCGGACGAATTTGGCAACATTGCCATAGCAAAGGGCTTCCTGAACGAGGCGCAGGTAAGCAAGCTTTCAAAAAAGCGGGGAAACGGCTATATGATGTTTATTCAGGCTCTGGTAGACAGCGGTTATCTGCCAATTTCTGAAATAGATTCCTTTGTTGACGAATTCCGCCGCGCAAATCACTACAGTCATTCTGAAATGGATGCTCTCAAGAGCGATAACGCTGACCGCATCGTTCCCTTATTCATACCGGGAGAAGGAAGCGAGTTTATCGAAATCGTTTCTCTTGTAATCAATACCGCGATCCGCTTGATCGACAGGCATATTTATATCGGCAAGGCAGAAATTACTGACGTTTTTCCTTCAAAGGATCATGTCAGTCAGACGCTGGTTGGCTGGAGCGGCATGATAAACGCTCTATCGGAAGGCGACGGCGCACTTCTGACGCTCGCTTCCATCTTTGCTCAGGAAGAGTTCGAACAGCTTGATCAGGACGCTTTAGACGCGGCAGGAGAATTTCTGAACTCCGTTAATGGCTTATACGCTTCTTCATTAAGCTCGGAAGGCTGTTTTCTTGAACTGTCGCCGCCCGATTATGGCATTCTTACGACAGAATTAAATCCGGCAATCTGCAAAGTACCTCTTTATATAGGCAGCCAATGTTTCTATTTTACAGCGGCAAAAGCCGCCTATTAAAAACGACAACAGGAATGGAGGAAGGTAAAATGACAACCGTTTTATTAATAGACGACTCAAGAACATCCAGAAAAATGCTAACTGAAATGTTAGAAAACCACGACTTTAAGATAATCGGAGAAGCCCGCAACGGCGAGGAAGGCTATTTAAAATATAAGGAACTCAAGCCGGATATTGTCACAATGGACATTACAATGCCGGTTATGGACGGCATTGAATCGTTAAGCCTGATCCGACACGAGAACGAAAATGCAAAGGTCGTTATGATCACTGCGGCAGGGCAGAAGGAAATCATGATGGAAGCCCTGAAACGCGGCGCGGCAGACTTTATTACAAAACCGTTTGATGAGGCTGAGATCATCGCAACCCTGATGAAAGTCGAGCAGCAGGAATAAATTGAAAACCCGCTCTGACATGCAGGAGCAGACCGGGCAAAAAAAGAACTGCCTGCAAAAACAAACCAAACAAAAAAGGAACTGCCATACAAAGCGTGTATTTCGAATATCATACATTTTTAGCGAATTTGGCGAGTACGTCTTGGAGACCCTGGACTCCAAGCGAACGCAGCCTGAGCGTGAAATGTATGATATTCGGAAATCGTTTTTATGCGACAGTTCCTTTTATTCTATCTTATTATGTCTACCGTTCTTCTGTTATTCAGTTATTCTCCCGTTACGAGTATCTCTTTTGCCCGCTCAAGCTGGTTGTCGTATCCTTCTTCCAAG
>JAGARW010000121.1 GCA_017621975.1 Lachnospiraceae bacterium
ATAACCATATTCGCAGTCCGGTACGTCGACAATGAAAAATGCGGAAACAAGCTTCGTTCCGTCTGCCGTCTTCAGAATCTGAAGAGCCGGGCGGAGCGTGTCCGCCGTTGCGTGGCAGGCGCCGGCCACCATACCGTCGGCGTCGTTTGCTTTTACCATAACGATACCGAACGTCAGATAATCATTCAAAAGCAATTCCCTCGCCTTTTCCGGCGTCATACCTTTATTCTTTCTCGTCTCGTATAAAAGTTCTATGTAGCTTTCTAATTTTTCACATGTTTTCGGATTTACAACGGTAACGCCCTCCAGATCGACCTCCAGCCATCTTGCGCCGTCCATGATCTTCTCCTCGTCCCCGATCATGATGATTTTAGCGATGCCTTCTGCAAGGATATGAGATGCGGCGATCAGCGTCCTCTTATCGTTCGTTTCAGGAAGCACGATCGTCTTCACATCCTGTCTTGCTTTTTCTTTCATTAAATCAATGTAACTCATCCGCCCAATCTCCTTTTTCTTCTCTTTATTTCATGTTTTCTTATGAGGGTTTCCCGTCAGGATTCGGGTGTCAAAAGGTTTGATTGAAAACTGGTATTGTCAAATTATACAAATGTTTTATTGACTGTGCCTGCGCAGGATATTAGACTTTCTTAGTGTTCCGCCTCCATGCAGCAATTTTCGGACACGATGTCCGAAAAAAGCGAAGCTGAGCCACGGATGGCGAATCTTCGCCGCTTGCGTCAGATTTTTTCAGACCTTTGCCGGAACGCTTAGAAAGTCTTATATCCGAAGCCCGGAACAGGAAATAAAATTTTTGTACAATTTGATCAGGCATCGTAAAAATCAAACCTTTTGACACCCGAATCCGTCAGTGAAACGCTCATTTATAAAGATTATAGCGCACTTCCTGTTTTGTATACAAGCCACATTACGCAAAAAAATTGTGCTTAATTGGATACAAGAATAGCTGCAGGAATGGTATAATATTTCTATATATCGCTTGGTGAGACAACGCTTCTCAAAATTACCCGTGAAAGGACGTCTGACATGAAAGTAGCAGGCATTATCGCAGAATATAATCCGTTTCACAACGGTCACAAATATCATCTGGAAAAAGCAAGGGAATGTACGGACGCAGACTACTGCGTCGTTATTATGAGCGGAAACTTCACGCAGCGGGGCGAGTGCGCTGTCATTGACAAATATGCCCGCGCAGAAATGGCTCTCGCCTGCGGCGCCGACCTCGTGCTGGAGCTGCCCGTATGCTACGCCTCCGCCAGCGCCCCTTATTTTGCGCTCGGCGCGGTTTCCATTCTCGACAGTCTCGGCGTCGTGGACGAGCTTGTATTCGGAAGCGAATGCGGCGACACCGCTTTTTTGGAAACCGCCGCCCGCATTTTGGCAAAAGAACCCGACGCCTATACGGCATTTCTGAAATCGAATTTGAAGTCCGGTCTTTCTTATCCTGCGGCGCAGTCCAAAGCCTTGTTTGACTATATCAGTCAATCCTATTCCGGTATTCCGGCTGCTTCCCCATTTGCAGAGCCGCTTTCTGGAGGCCTTTTCTCCTCCTCTAACGACATTCTCGGCATAGAATACTGTAAAAGCCTGCTTCTGCGTAAAAGCGCAGTCCGCCCTCATGCAATCCTGCGGAGCGGAAGCCGCTATACGGACGATACGCTGGCGCGGCAGACGACTGACAGCAGCTCTGCAAAGCCGTCCGTCAAAGACAGCAGCGCTCCCGTCTCAGGCTCAGAGACGGCGAACGCCCACAGCTCCGCTCTCGCCGTCCGCACGGCCCTGCGAAGCGGCAGTCTTGCGGATATCGCCTCTCACGTACCGGAATCTGCGCTCCGTCTCATGCAAGACGCTTACGGAAAGACCTTTCCCGTCTTCCCGCATATGCTTTCTTCCATGCTGCACTATAAGCTCCTGTCCGAAGCGGAATGCGGCTTTACCGATTATCTGGACGTCTCCCGCGAGCTGTCCGACCGGATCTGCAACAGACTCCCCGATTATACAGACTTTCCCTCGTTCTGTATGCTGTTAAAAACAAAGGAGCTGACCTACACGCGCATCAGCCGCAGTCTGCTTCATATCTTATTAAATATCCGCAACAGCGATATTGACTTATATAGTCAATTCAATCATGCCGCATATGCCAGAATCCTCGGTTTCCGCAAGGAGTCTGCCGGGCTTCTTACCGCCGTCAAGGCAAACGCTTCGATTCCTATGATCTCCAAGCTTGCGGATGCGGAGCGTTATCTGGAAGGCGCGCCGCTCATGCAGCTACGGCAGGATACCCGCGCGGCGCATCTTTATAACGCCTTTATCATGCAGCAGTACAAAACAAAACTGCCGCCGGAAGCCCGGCGGCAGATCATACGCTTTCCCTGATGCCGCGCGCCCGCCATGACAGTCGGCAGCGCAGCGGCGCTATTTCTGTCTGATCACTTCTACGATATAGTCCCAGACGCGCTTTGTGGAGGAAATACTCAGTTTCTCCTCTGTCGTATGGATG
>JAGARW010000122.1 GCA_017621975.1 Lachnospiraceae bacterium
GATGAAAATGCCGGAAATGACCAATCTTCTCATGGAGCTGGTTATGCGGGGAGTCGTCGCGGCGGAGGGCGGAAACCGATACCGGAAAAGAAGCGGTTAAGGATTTCTTCTATATAAAAGAATCAAAAAATAACTTGCTATTCTTAAAAATTTGGTGTATAGTGACTAACGATTTGAAAAAGAGGAGAGTAAGGAATGGCAAAATATCTGGTAATTGTGGAATCACCCGCAAAAGTAAAGACAGTCAAGAAGTTTCTTGGAGCCAATTATGAGGTGGCCGCCAGCAATGGCCACGTGAGGGATTTGCCCAAAAGCCAGCTTGGCGTGGATGTGGAACACGATTATGAACCAAAATATATTACGATCAGGGGAAAGGGAGATATTCTTGCGAATCTTCGCAAGGAAGTAAAAAAGGCGGAAAAGATTTATCTCGCGACCGACCCCGACCGTGAAGGGGAAGCGATTTCATGGCATCTTTTCCACGCGCTCAAACTGGAGAATAAAAAGGTATACCGTATTACGTTCAATGAGATTACCAAAAATGCAGTCAGGGAATCTCTGAAAAACGCGCGTGAGATCGATATGGACCTTGTTGACGCGCAGCAGGCGCGCCGCGTGCTTGATCGTATGGTAGGCTATCGCATTTCTCCGCTTTTATGGGCAAAGATCAAGCGCGGACTGTCCGCCGGAAGAGTACAGTCGGTGGCGCTGCGCATTATCTGCGACAGAGAAGAAGAAATCGCCGCGTTCATTCCGGAAGAATATTGGAGCCTTGACGTACAGCTTGCGGTGGCGGGGGAAAAGAAGCCTTTAACTGCAAAATATTACGGCACAAAGGACGGCAAACAAAGCATTCCGTCGAAGGAAGCGCTCGATAAGATACTGGACGATTTGAAAGACGCTTCTTACCATGTAGACGAAGTGAAAAAGGGCGAGCGCGTCAAAAAAGCGCCTCTGCCGTTCACAACGTCTACGCTGCAGCAGGAAGCAAGCAAGACATTGAATTTCTCCACACAGAAGACGATGCGCCTTGCGCAGCAGCTTTATGAAGGAATCGACATCAAAGGAAACGGTACGGTCGGTATTATCTCTTACCTGCGTACCGATTCTACGAGGGTGTCTGAGGAAGCGGCGCATATGGCGAAGGACTATATTACGGAAACGTATGGCAGCCAGTATGCGGCAGGCTCCGGAACGGAGAAAAAGAGCGGGCAGAAAATACAGGACGCGCATGAAGCGATCCGCCCGACCGATATTTCCAGAACGCCGTTTTCCCTGAAAGAATCGTTAAGCCGCGATCAGTTCAGACTGTATCAGCTTATCTGGAAACGGTTTGTGGCAAGTCAGATGACGTCCGCAAAATATGAGACGACGTCGGTCAAGATCGGCGCGGATAAGCATTGTTTTACCGTAGCCGCCTCCAAAGCGGTATTTGACGGCTTTCTCAGCGTTTATACGGGCGATGACGACGAAAAGCAGGAAAACAATCTGCTTGTGAAGGATATCGATCAAAATTCGGCGTTGACTTTTCAGGCGTTTGACCAAAAGCAGCATTTCACGCAGCCGCCGGCGCACTATACCGAGGCGAGTCTTGTGCGGGCTTTGGAAGAGCTTGGAATCGGCAGACCGAGTACGTATTCTCCGACGATCACAACGATCCTCGCAAGAAGGTATGTAACGAAAGAAAACAAAAATCTCTATGTGACCGAGCTGGGCGAGGTCGTCAACAATATGATGAAGGAAGCGTTTCCGAGCATTGTAGACGTCAGCTTTACCGCCAATTTAGAAGGGCTGCTCGATAAAGTAGAGGAAGGCAGCGTGAACTGGAAAACCGTTGTTTCCAATTTTTATCCTGATCTGGACGAGGCGGTAAAGCATGCGCAGCAGGAACTGTCCGAGGTCAAGATCGCGGATGAAGTGTCGGATGAAGTGTGCGACGTCTGCGGCAGACAGATGGTCATCAAATACGGTCCGCACGGAAGATTTCTGGCTTGTCCGGGATTTCCGGACTGCCGTAATACAAAGCCCTATTTTGAAAAGATCGGCGTCTCCTGCCCGAAATGCGGCAAGGATATCGTACTCAAAAAGACGAAAAAAGGCAGAAAATATTATGGCTGCATTGATAATCCGGAATGCGATTTTATGGTGTGGCAGAAGCCTTCCGCCGTGCGGTGCGATCAGTGCGGTTCTCTTACCGTTGAGAAGGGCAATAAACTTGTCTGCATCAATGAAACGTGTGGAAATATTATGGAAAAGCCTAAAAATTCGGAAATTATACAGAAATAACGGACAATTACAGATATTTTGGCTATGAATGTTGAAAAAATGAAGCTATTGTGTTACAATAATTGGGTATCAGTTTATGACGAGACATCAAAAAGGAGACCGATATGAGCAGTATACAATTATTGGACAAGACGAGAAAAATCAGTATGCTTTTGCACAACAACAATTCAAGCAAAGTAGTGTTCAACGATATCTGCAATGTCATGAAGGAAATTCTGAATTCCAACGTACTCGTGATCAGCAGAAAGGGCAAGGTGCTCGGCGTCGGTATCTCGGACGGTATTGAGGAGATCGACGAGCTGATCAGTGACAAAGTAGGCGGTTATATTGACCGGATGCTCAACGAAAGAATGCTCGGCGTCCTTTCCACAAAAGAAAATGTCAATCTGCAGACGCTCGGTTTTGAAAAAACGGATGCCCGTAAGTATCAGGCGATCATTACGCCGATCGATATTGCAGGCGAGCGGCTCGGCACGCTGTTTATTTACAAATGCGACGATCCGTATGAGATTGACGATATTATTCTCTGCGAATACGGTACGACAGTGATCAGTCTGGAGATGCTGCGCGCCGTTAATGAAGAAAGCGCGGAAGAGGCGAGAAAGCTAGCGGTTGTCAGATCGGCGATCAGCACGCTGTCTTTTTCCGAAATGGAAGCGATCACGCATATTTTTGACGAGCTGAACGGTCAGGAAGGCATCCTTGTAGCGAGCAAGATCGCGGACAGAGTCGGCATTACCCGCTCCGTTATCGTCAATGCGCTGAGAAAATTCGAGAGCGCGGGCGTTATTGAATCCCGTTCCTCAGGAATGAAAGGAACATATATCAAGGTGCTCAACGACGTTGTCTTTGAAGAGGTCGAACAGCTGAAAAAACGGAAACTGGCGTCAGGCGGCTTTCATAACGAAAAAAAATAAATGACGGTTTTAGCGCGGAAAATAAAAGGGCTTATGCAGATAAGTCCTTTTTCTGTTTTATTGGAGACGCCCGTTTGGGCATATAGTACTAGGCGCGGCGAGGAAAAAAACCTTGTCTTTTTCCATGAATCAGATATAATAAAATATTAGATGGGGTAACAGGCTCTTTCGCATCGGCGGCGAATGCGGATGTGACAAAAAGGAGAAAAATATGATTCATTCAAATGTGTTTGATTATATCAATGTACTCGATAAGACCGCGGACGCGGCATGGATAAGGAACGAGGTCCTTTCCAACAATATCGCTAATGCGGACACGCCGGGGTATAAGCGTCAGGATATTAACTTTGAAGGAGAGCTGCGCCGCGCGCTCGGCAATTCCCGGTATACTTCCGTGGACGCCAAGGTGTCGGGACTGAAAATAAACAGGCTCAAGCCTCGTACTTATACGGATTATTCTGATTTTTCGTACCGGACGGACAAAAACAACGTCGATATCGATACGGAAAATGTTATGCTGGCGTCCAACCAGCTCAAATACAATGCGATTATGACAAGCGTCAATCAGGAATTTGCAAATCTGAAGCTTGTGACAAAGTAAGGAAAGGTGAAGTATTATGAGTCTTTTTTCATCGTTTGACATCAATGCGTCCGGTCTGACGGCGGAACGCTATCGAATGGATATTATTTCGCAGAATATTGCAAACGCTAATACGACGAGGACAGAGGACGGAACGCCGTACCGCCGTAAGGTCGTTACCTTTGCGGAAAAGGAGACGCAGACGCCGTTCAGCCGCGTGCTGAATGAGGCGCGCGACAATTATTCCGGTAAGGGCGTTAAGGTCAGCACGGTAGAAGAAGATACATGGACGGATATGAAGATGGTCTATGATCCGGCGCATCCCGATGCCGACGAAAACGGCTATGTACTTTATCCGAACGTCAATATCGTGACAGAGATGACGAATATGATCGACGCCAGCCGCGCTTATGAGGCGAATGCAACAGCCTTTAATGCGAGCAAGGCGATCGCGCTGAAGGGGCTGGAGATGGCTCAATAGCGCAAAGGTTTCGCATATAAAAAGAGCTTCTGAGTCCGCGGAAGACGCGGACGAAGATTTTGAAGATATATAACGGAGGGGAATATGGACATCGCATCATTGTATAACGTAAGGTCCGGCGCGGTCAGAGCAGCGGCGGAGCAGACGGAGGCTGCAAAAAAAGCAGCGGCGGCTAAGGAAGGAAAGGATGTTTTTGGCACGATGCTGAATAACGCCATTGACAACCTGCATACGACGAACAGCTATATTTCCGATATGGAAAACGAGGAATTAAAGCTCGCCCTTGGGCAGACAGAGAATACACATGATCTTACGATCGCGATGCAGAAAGCATCGGAGGCGCTGCAGTATACGGTGGCAGTCAGGGACAAGTTTCTGGATGCCTACAAAGAGATCATGCAGATGCAGATATAAGGCACGGGAGTAGGGGAAATGATGGAAAGGCTGAAAGCCATTCCGGCTAAGGCGCTGGAATGGTGGAATAAATTTACTTCAAAGCAGAAGACGATTATCATCTGTATTGCCGCAGGGGTAATCATTGCGCTGGCGATTCTCGTGACGGTGCTCACAAGACCGCAGTATGAGCTTCTTGCAAACTGTGAGAGCACAAAGGAGGCATCGCAGATCACAGAATTGCTAGACGGCGCGAATATTACATATACGGTGTCGGACGACGGCTATCAGATCAAGGTGCTGCGGGAGCAGATTTCAGATGCAAATCTGCTGCTTGGGGCGAACGATATTCCGGCGGCGGCTTACGGAATCGATAATGTAACAAACGGCGGATTTTCCACGACAGAATCCGATAAACAAAAACGGTATAAGCTTTATCTTGAAGGGCAGATGGAAGAAGACCTGCTCCGTTTTGCGTCTGTCAAAAAAGCGGATGTGCAGTTATCTCTGCCGGAAAACGACGGCACGCTTCTTTCTAAAAACGAGGAGTCCTTCGCAAGCGTGATTCTGGAACTGGACGGAGAATTCACCCAGGAAAATGCGGCGGCAATGGCGCAGTTTGTGAAAACGGCGCTTGGCAATGAAAACGCCAACAATATTACAATTCTGGATACGCAGGGAAATCTTCTGTTTTCGGGAGAGGATTCCTACTCCGTATCGGGCAACGCAAGCAATCAGCTCTCGGTAAAGCAGCAGGCGGAGCGTCTCGTGCGCAACGAGGTAAAAAAGGTGCTGCTCGGTACGAATCAGTACGACAATATCGAGGTCGCAAGCAATCTTTCCCTGGATTTTTCCACAACAGAGATCGTGCAGCACGATTATACGCCTGCGGACGGACAGACGCAGGGCGTGCTCAGCCACGAAGATATTTACAGCGCGGAGAACGACAACAGCTCGGGCGGCGTGCCGGGAACGGACTCCAACAGCGAAACGACCTACGAAATGCAGGACAGCGATACGTCGTCTTCGACCGTTTCCGAGGAGTCGAGAGATTATCTGCCGAATGAAAAGATCACTTCGCAGACGGTTCCTCCCGGACTGATCAAATACGATGAATCTTCGATTTCCGTTACGGCGATTACATATAATGTGCTGAGAGAAGAAGAAGTCAGCGCGCAGGGACTTTTGGACGGCATTACATGGGAAGAATATAAGGCGGCGAACGGAGATCGGATCGAGCAGCCCGTAGACGCTAATATGATCGACGTCGTATCCAAGGCGACGGGAATCGCTGCTGAAAATATTGCGATGGTCGCATATGAGGAACCTCTGTTTATTGACAGAGAGGGCATGAACGTTACGGCGACGGACGTCGTTCAGGTTATTTTGATTCTGATCATTCTCGGACTGCTTGCTTTTGTCGTATTCAGAAGCATGCGCGGCGAGAAGCAGACGGATGAGGAAGAAGAGCTTTCCGTGGAAGATCTTCTGCAGTCTGCGCCGGAGTCTGATCTGGAGGATATTGCTCTGGAAGAAATATCCGATACGCGCAGAATGATAGAAAAATTTGTAGAAGACAATCCGGAGGCGGTGGCAAATCTGCTGCGCAACTGGCTGAACGAGGATTGGGGGTAAAGGGATATGGCAGGAAGTTCGGAATTATCTGGACTGCAGAAAGCGGCGGTACTCTTGATCGCGCTTGGCCCGGAAAAGTCGTCGCATATTTTTAAACATTTAAAAGAAGACGAGATCGAAGAATTGACGCTTGAGATTGCAAATACAAGAAGCGTTACGCCGCAGCTCAAGGAAGATGTGATACAGGAATTTTATCAGCTCTGTCTGGCGCAGCAGTATATTGCCGAAGGCGGTATCGGCTATGCAAAGGAGCTTTTGGAAAAGGCGCTCGGAGAAGAGAAGGCAAGGGACGTTATCGGCAAGCTGACGGCGTCGCTGCAGGTAAAGCCGTTCGAATTCGTGCGCAAAACGGACGCTTCCCAGCTTTTGAACTTTATTCAGGACGAGCATCCGCAGACGATCGCGCTTATTATGTCGTATTTGTCTTCCGCGCAGTCTTCCATGATTCTTTCCGCGCTGCCGCCGGAGAGGCAGGCGGACGTTGCAAAGCGTATTGCAATGATGGACCGGACGAGCCCGGATGTGATCAAAGAGGTGGAAAAGGTGTTGGAATCCAAACTGGCGTCTCTGGTCAATCAGGATTACACGATTATCGGCGGCGTGGACGCCGTTGTCGAAATTCTCAATTCCGTCGATCGCGGAACAGAGAAGCATATTATGGAGACGTTGGAGATCGAAGAGCCGGAGCTTGCCGACGAGATCAGGAAAAAGATGTTCGTATTCGAAGATATTCTTCTTCTGGACGACCGTGCGATTCAAAGGGTGCTCCGCGACGTGGAAAACAACGATCTGGCGATCGCCCTCAAGGGTTCGAACGAAGAGGTGCAGAATGCGATTTTCAGCAATCTGTCAAAGCGTCTTGCCGTTATGATCAAAGAGGACATGGAATTTATGGGTCCGGTTCGTATGAAGGACGTCGAGGAGGCGCAGCAGAAGATCGTAAATATTATCAGAAAACTGGAAGACTCTGCGGAAATCGTTATTTCCTGAGGTGGAGGAGACGAAATTGTCGTTTAGTAGCAATTTACTGAAAAGAAGCTGGGTTCAGCTTCAGTCTGACGAAGCCAGAGTGATCAATAATAACGAGTTGGTTGAAAGACGTCTGCGCGGAGGCGAGGCGGACGGCGGCTTCCGCAGCGGGGCGGGTGCAGAAACGGGCGAAGCGCAGGAACCCGGCGTATTTTACGGCGGACTGCATGCGGCGCAGCTCTCGTCGGATGAGCTTTCCGGGCTTCTGAACGATCCGAATGAGGAATCCGCAGTACCCAGAACGCAGCCGGAAGCGCCGGAAATACCGCCGCAGCCGGTCTATGACGGACCAAGCCCCGAAGAACTGATTCAGGAAGCGCAGGAAGAGATCAGCCGAATGCGCAGCGAAGCGCAGAAGGAGATGGAAGCGCTGAAAAAGCAGGCGGAAGAGCGCGGCAGGCAGGAAGGCAAGGATCAGGGATACCGCGACGGAAAGGCTGCGGCGCAGGCGGAGCTTGACGCGGCGAAACGGCAGCTTAACGCGGATTATGAAAAAAAGCTTCAGGAAATGGAGCCGGAAATGGTACGGCAGCTCACCGGTATTTACGAACATATTTTTCATGTGGAGCTGGGCGCTTATCAGGGACTTGTCATGCAGCTTCTGGAAAGCTGTATGCAGAAGACTGAAGGCAGCAGCAATTATATCGTACATGTCGGACCGGACGATTATCCGTTCGTCAGTATGCAGAAAAACCGCCTGACGGAGGCGATGGGAAATAAAAACGCGTCGCTTGAGGTCGTGGAAGACGCTACCATGAAAAAGAATGAATGCATGATCGAGGCGGACGGCGGTATCTATGACTGCAGCCTTGACGTGCAGCTTGAGGCGCTTCGCCGTCAGCTCATCCTTCTTTCTTATGAAGGCTCATAAGAGGGTGTCAGAATATGGATCTTTCCAGATATGAACAAGTAAAGGAAAAAGTTTATTATAAAAAACTCGGTAAAGTATTGAATGTTGTCGGGCTTACGATCGAATCGGCAGGACCGGATGCAAAACTGGCGGACATATGCTACATTCATCCGGATGCAGACGAAGGACCGGGTATTATGGCGGAGGTCGTCGGCTTTAAGGACGGCAGGACGCTGCTGATGCCCTACGAAAATACGGACGGCATCGGCATCGGCAATCTTGTTGAGAACACGGGAGAGTCGCTGAGGGTTGCCGTCGGCAGCTTTTTACTTGGCAGGACGCTGGACGGACTCGGCAGACCGACGGATACGACCGTGCAGATTCCGGTTGGAACGCCGCGTTATCCGGTAGAAGCGCAGCCGCCTGATCCGATGAGCCGCGCGATCATCGATACGCCGCTCCCGCTTGGCGTGAAAGCGGTGGATGGGCTGATCACGGTCGGCAGAGGGCAGAGAATCGGTATTTTCGCCGGTTCCGGCGTCGGCAAATCTACGCTGATGGGTATGTTTGCCAGAAATACAAAGGCGGAGATCAATGTCATTGCCTTGATCGGAGAACGGGGCAGAGAGGTGCGGGAGTTTATCGAACGCGATCTTGGCGAAGAAGGAATGCGCCGTTCCGTTGTTGTTGTGGCGACGTCCGACAAGCCGGCATTGGAACGTAATAAGGCGGCGAAAACAGCGACTGCGATCGCAGAATATTTCCGGGATCAGGGAAAGGACGTACTGCTGATGATGGACTCCCTGACCCGTTTTTGTATGGCGCAGCGTGAGATCGGACTGGCGACGGGAGAGCCGCCTGTGACGAGAGGCTATCCGCCGAGCGTATATTCTGAGCTGCCCAAGCTGCTTGAACGCGCCGGCAGGGCGGCGAGGGGTTCGATCACCGGACTGTATACCGTACTGGTAGACGGGGACGATTTTAACGAGCCGATCACGGATACGGCGCGAAGCATTCTGGACGGGCATATTATGCTGAACCGAAAACTTGCGCACAAAAACCATTATCCGGCGGTCGACGTCCTTCAGAGCATTTCAAGATGTATGGGACAGGTGGCGGATAAGGAACATAAAAAAGCGGCGGGAAAATTAAAAAATGTGTTGGCAACCTATAATGAAGCGGAAGACCTGATCAATATCGGAGCCTATAAAAAGGGCAGCAATCCGAATATTGATTATGCGATTGAAAAGATAGATGCGACGAACGCTTTTCTGATGCAGGATGTGGACAGCAGGTTCACGTTTGAAGAGACCGTGCAGGCGCTGCAGGCATTGTATGAAGGATAACAGGAATGTCAAAATTTATCTACCGGATGCAGAACATTTTAAACATCAAAGCGAAGCTGGAAGAACAGGCAAAAATGGATTACGGGCTTGCAAGAGCGCGTCTGACGGAAGAAGAAGAGAAACTGGAATATCTTGCGAAGCGCAAAAGCGCGTATGAGGACGTGGCGAGAAATTCGCTCGTCAATTCGCTCAGCGTGCGGCGGATGCGGGAAAACAAAGAGGCGATCCTGAGGATGGACGAATTTATGAAGCGCCAGCGGGAAGAGATTCGCAAAGCGGAGAAAAAGGTGGAAATCGAGCGGCAGAAGCTGCAGGCGGCGGTTCAGGAACGCAAGATACAGGAGAAGCTGCGGGAAAATGCCTTTGAGGCGTTCATGGAAGAAGAAAAAGCGCAGGAGAGCCGCGAGATCGACGAACTGACGAGCTATACATACGGTCAGAAGCGGCTGGAGGGCGAATAAGCCGGAATCATAGAAACATGCAAAAAGGGGAAGCAGGATGGCAGGAAGACGAACGACGGAAAAACAGACGGCGGAAACGGAAAATACTTCCGGCGGCGACGAGAGAGCGCGCCTGAAGGAAGAGAGAAAAAAACTGCGGGAAGAGCAGAAAATGCAGAAAAAAGAGGCGAAGCGCCGCGCAAAGGAACTGGAAGCGCAGGAAGAGGAGCTGGATGAAGACAATTCGGGCAGTTCCGCTCCGATTATGCTCGTTACGTTTATCATCGTTGTGATCTGGATCGCGATACTGGCGCTGCTTGTCAAACTGGATGTGGGCGGCTTTGGCTCAACCGTTCTGCGTCCCGTGCTTGAAAATGTGCC
>JAGARW010000123.1 GCA_017621975.1 Lachnospiraceae bacterium
GCGGATGATCCGCCGGAATCATGAATGGAGCGACCATCGCAAAGCACCCCTCCGGCGTATTCCTGCTCAGCGCAAGCAGCTTGATCGACTTACCCATCGCTCCCGCGTACCGGAAATCGGCCGCCGTGATCTTTGTAATGCCTTCCGTATAAATGTCCTTATAGTCAACCGTCTTTCCGGTCATCAGCGAGGACAGGATCGCGATCTTCCTGCACGCGTCGTAGCCTTCCACGTCCGCTTCGGGATTCTTTTCCGCGTAACCCTTTTCCTGCGCTTCCTTCAAAACCATTTCAAAGTCGGCTCCTTCTTTTTCCATCTTTGTCAGAATATAATTCGTCGTTCCGTTGAGAATGCCGGTAATACCGTCGATCTCTTCCGCCGTCAGGGAATAATTGAGCGGCCGGATGATCGGGATACCGCCCCCTACGCTCGCCTCAAACAGATAATTGCAGTTGTTTTCCCGCGCAAGGCGCAGAAGCTCCGGCCCGTGATTCGCAACAAGCTCCTTGTTGGAAGTGCAGACGCTCTTGCCTCTCATAAGCGCCTGTCTGGAAAAGGTGTAAGCCGGTTCCACACCGCCCATCGTCTCGCAGATAACGGATACATCGTCGTCCTCAAGGATCGTATTAAAATCATGGACGACCTTTTCCTGAATCGGATCGCCCGGGAAATCCCGCAGATCAAGTACATATTTCAGGCAGATCTCCTGCGCCGCCTTCTTATCGACCATCTCTTTGTTCTTTTCCAGTACCTCGGCGACGCCGCTTCCTACCGTACCGTATCCTAAAATTGCAGCATAAATCATGTTTTCCTCCATTCCGAAGCTGGCGGATGCCATTACTCCTTAGCAAGTATTTTCACATAGTGGACGCCCTTCTGGGTTTCCATCGTTTCAATCATTTTTGACACATCGAGCGTCGTCGGCAGAACCTGAACGCTGATGCTGACGGAAGCGATCCCGCCGATCGGAATACTCTGGTGGATCGTCAGAATATTCGCGTGAAACTGCGCCACGATCTTGAGCACGTCCGACAACAGCCCCGGCTCGTCGTCCATCTGCAGTGTCAGCGTAATGGTGCGCCCTTGAGAGCTGTCATGAAACGGAAAAATATCCTCCTTGTACTTATAAAAAGAACTCCTGCTGATGCCGACCGCTTCCGTCGCCTCCTGAACGGTCATGACCTTTTCGGAATCAAGAAGCCGTTTTGCTTCCACCACCCTGAGCAAAACTTCAGGAACCGCTTTCTGTTTCAGCACAAAATATTTACCGTCGTCCTGCATTTCCCTTTCTCCCTTTTCTCTGTCTTTATATTGCGGACAGTTGTTTGCCAACGAAAGATATTTTACCATAGAAAAAAAGGGAATACAAGAGGGATTTTTGAACATATTGTATGAAAAGAAATACAATTTTTAGAAGATTTTACTAAATTTCGAAGAAAAAAACGGCGGCTGCGATAATCGTCTACCGCAGACCGCCGTCCGTTTCTTATTTTATGTTATGTATTTTTACAGAAGGCTCTTATACAGCTCCGTAATATCCTCTACGCTCGTATCGCGTGGATTGCCCGGTCTGCACGCATCGTCGTAAGCGGACTGCGCAAGGAACGGAATATCCTCTTCCTTTACGATCTCTTTCAGATCCTTCGGGATGCCTACGTCCTCGGACAGCTTCTTAACCGCGTCGATCGCGGCCTTTCTGTACTGCTCCTGCGTCATGGATTCGGTTCCTTCCACGCCCATCGCCTGCGCGATATACTTATATTTGTCGCCGGTCGCTTCCGCATTGTATTCCATAACGGTCGGCAGAATGATCGCGTTCGCAACGCCGTGAGGCGTATCATATAACGCGCCGAGAGGATGCGCCATCGAATGTACGATGCCAAGTCCTACGTTGGAGAAGCCCATGCCCGCCACATACTGTCCGAGCGCCATGCCTTCCCTGCCTTCCGGCGTATTGGCTACCGCGCCACGCAGTGAACGGGAAATGATCTCGATCGCCTTCAGATGGAACATATCGGACAGTTCCCATGCGCCCACCGTAATGTAGCCTTCGATCGCATGCGTCAGCGCGTCCATACCGGTTGCAGCCGTCAAGCCCTTGGGCATGGAGGACATCATATCCGGGTCTACGAACGCTACGACCGGAATATCCTTAGGGTCTACGCATACCATCTTTCTGCTCTTTTCTGCGTCGGTAATAACGTAATTGATCGTAACCTCTGCCGCCGTACCCGCGGTCGTCGGAACCGCAAAGATCGGAACGGATTTATTCTTTGTCGGCGCAGCGCCTTCAAGGCTTCTTACGTCTGCAAAGTCGGGATTGTTGATAATAATGCCGATCGCCTTCGCCGTATCCATCGAAGAACCGCCGCCGATCGCGATCAGATAATCCGCGCCGGAATTTTTATAAGCCGCTACGCCCGTCTGCACGTTTTCGATCGTCGGATTCGGCTTAATATTGGAATATAATTCATATGCAAGTCCCGCGCCGTCCAGAACGTCCAGAACCTTTTTTGTAACCCCGAATTTTACAAGATCGGGATCGGAGCATACGAACGCTTTCTGAAAGCCTCTTCCTTTTGCCTCCGTCTCGATGTCCCTGATCGCCCCCGCGCCGTGATAGGACGTTTCGTTTAACACAAATCTGTTTGCCATACCTTCTTCTCTCCTTTTCGTCTGATACGATATCCGCCGGTTATTACAGCCGGGCGCATCCGCCCGGCGCGCGTATATCTGTTACTATTATAACACAGCCGGAGCGTTAAGGAAAGAGAGATCGACGATATGAGACAGACAAAACGACGTTCTTACGCGTCCCAGCTGAAATTTTCCACCCCGGCTCCCGCCTCAAAATGATATTTCACGATTCCAAGATCCGTTTTTGTATAAAATCCCATTCCCGCCTTTGCTGAAACGGTATTTCCTTTCAGCGTGAAAACGAATTTCTGTTGGTTCATCGCCGTAGGCGCAAGCAGAGCCGCCTCGATTCCCTTCCGAAACCACTGCGGCA
>JAGARW010000124.1 GCA_017621975.1 Lachnospiraceae bacterium
GCCGCAATGCCCTTTGTATATAAATTGCCGTACCAACCCGTCCTTTTTTGCAGATAAGGCTTCGCCCATTTCCACAATTCAGGCGCTTCCTTTGGATCGCCGCAGATGATTTCAAGGCATGCCTCAAGCGCCTTGTCGAAAAGTCTGATTCCCCAGACCGCTTTCATATTCGTTTTCGTTATCATTTCCTGCAAATAGAACCGCGCCGTTTCAAATTGTTTCCTGTCGATGTAATATCGAACCACTTTGTTGTATGCGGAAACGATCTGCAAGTTATTCCCCGACCTGACGGCATTCTCCAGCAGTTCCTTATAAAGCGCTTCCTTTTCCTGCTCTTTCCCTAAAAAAGAATAAAACCCGATCAGCGTGGTTCTGCATTCATCCGTCCATTCCGTCATGCCGTTTTTCCATTCCGCTACCAAGACTTCCATGACGTCCTTATAATCCAGATCCTGAGAGAGAAAAATACAATCCATCAGATCCAAAGAAGCGATTTCGTCGCACATCTGGTAGTCCTTATCATAACCGCACGCGCAGTCAAAGTTTGCGTTTTTTGCTTCCTCGAACAGCTCGTCATATTTTCCGTCGGCACAGTATCTGTTCAGAATGGCGGTTAAAACATTCAATGTAAAGCCGATTCCCTGAAACGAATTTGTTCTCCGGTCCCTGCATTCCTCACGAAACAAATAAGTAACGGCAGCTTCATCGTCGATTCGGGAGTACAGCATATAGTACGCTAAACGCATGCGGTTTTTCGCGTTTTTATCCCTGATCCCCCATTCTTTATCCCGATATCCGTCGTATCGGACGCGGGAGGTATCTCCGCCCTTTAACGCCTCATACGCTCCGGCCTGCTCAAATAATTTTTCCCAAAGCAATTCTGCATAACCCGTCTGCAAAACAATACATCCCCTCTCCTGTTTGACCGCCGATCAGAAATGTCGAACGCGAAATACCGTTCTAAATCCGCACAAATTCGATGCCGTTCTCTCTGGCGTATTCCTCCGCTTTCGAACCGGCTTTTCCCTTGATTTGAAAGCCCGGAACGACCTGATATCCTTTGATTCGGAACGCTAATTTTTCGGGAGAAGCATACTCCCTGATTTCCATAACGCCTACTGACTTTTTTCCAAATTCTGTCACGCTTTCCGGAATGGTCAATTCTTTCAGAGAAATGCAGTTAAAAAACGCATAGTCGCCAATGCGCGTAACGCCGTTTTCAATGCTTACCTCTCTCAGGCTTTCGCAATCGGTAAACGCCTCCGTTAAATCCTTCGCCGTACCGGGGATATATGCGCGTTCCAGACGTCCGCAGTTCATAAACGCATGGGAAATATCCTCTATCCCATCGGGCAGTTTCGCCGTTCTTATCCCTGTGCTTTCAAACGCCCATGAGGCATTTTTTAATGCCGCCGGCAAATCGATGCGCTTTAATTCAAAACAACAGTTGAATGCATAATGCAGCGAAACGATATGCTCCGGCAGCGATACCTGCTCTAAGCTTTCGCAGCCGTAAAATGCCCCCTCAATCGAAGTTACGCTTTCTGGTATGACGATACTTTTCAACGCCGTAAAACCGTCGAAGGTACTTTCTAAGGAAACGACTCTTCTTCCCATCATTTCAGAAGGAACTGTAAGATTCGCTTCGCTGCCGTTATAACGCAGGAGCTCGATTCCGTCTTCCAAATTTGTACAGGTCCACAGCCCGTCTTCGCTTTCGAACGTCTCGACGCCCTCTTCGTATTTTGGAAAATAATCATAGCTTTCTCCGGTTCCGTATCTTCCGCATTCGTTGCTCCAATAAGCTGTCATTCTGTTGTCCTCCTGCCTCAAAATCAATTTTATCGATTCGGTTTCCGATCCGAAACGGATCATACAAACTCGTCGTACGGTATTTCAAAGCTGCCCTCCGGCGCTGTCCACAGGCTGTTGCCATTGTGTCCGGCCGGTATGCGCTTTTCCATTTTTGATACCTGATAACTTACTTTTTATGTTCCCCGTGTATCAGGAAATAGACAACTTCCTCCAAAGAAAACGGCGACTCCCAATACTCGCAGCACATCATTTTAATATCTTCCTCATCCCAATCGATGTCGCACAATTCTGTTATTGAACGAACCTGTTCTTCGCTTACTTCATCGCAATCGGCTATTTCATTCACAAGCAATTTCAATTTTTCGGTTTTTTCCTGTTCAGACATGATCCGCTTCCTCCATTCATTAAAATATCCTGTACATTTCATTCCGTCCACCCCAAAAAGGTCGTTTTCACATAATATAATCTGCAAATCCGTAAAAAAACAGGAGTGCCGAAGCGCTCCCATTTTCTAAACCCTCTTGCAAAGTTCGCAGTGTTGGTTTATAATCATCATAGAAGCTGAAGGATTCAAGCACGTCCGACGGTTATTCAATCGGAAACGAGTAATCAATTTTAGAAAAACAAACGGATCACTGGCTATTCTCTATTCGCAGTAGAGGATAGCCTTTTCCGTTACTTGCGATTGTGTTTATTGTCTATGTATGTCAAGGCTGCAAAAATCACCAGCACTAACGTAAGCACTTCTAACGTATTCATACCGACCTCCTTTCCGTTTCCAGAAAGGACAACCGCAGACTATCCCTACCTGCTCTAATCTGACTACGTGAATTATAACACGTTATGTCGAATAATGCCATAAAAGATAAGCGTTTTCTAAGCCAGAAATAAATTCATTCATTTCCATATCCGATACATACATGCGCCGTCATCGCAATGCGTGATAAGCCAGCCATAATCTTTCGGGAAAAGATAAAAATCATCCATTGACATAGGATATTCAAATAAAACTTTTTTTATCTCGTCTAATCTGCCTTCATATATCCAGCCGCCGTCGACAATAAGATAATAGTAAGCCGTTAAATTTTTTCCCGGTACAAGATCGTCAATGCCGCTGATATAGCTCTTCCAGTCCCGCCAGTTTGTTCTGATACAATCCGTTCTGTTTAATTCCTTCCGAAATCGTGTCCACATATAGGTAAGCTGAATCGCAGGATATTTCTGATAGTCGCAAAATGAATAGTATAATTTTTGAATCACTTCCTGATAACGATTTTTTGACACTTCATGAAACTTTTCCCGGTCAATGCCATATTCTTTTATGATAGCTTCCATTTCATTACGCATTTCATAGCGTACATTCTTACTTTCCGTTTGCTGAATCATATCTTAATCCCTGTCGTTTTTTCAACTCTCATAATTGCAGTTCACGATTCATTATTTTTTTCATAAAATCTTCAAATGAATCTGCAACCCATTCGCATTCTTCAAATTCCGGTTCGCTTCCCTTCACGATCGAACCATTTTCCATAGAAATCGCATAGTAGGAATACCCATCCTTAACAGACAGTATCATCGGAAGATGCTGATTCCAAAATTCCTTAATTTCACTTTCCCATTCTGCGTCATTTTCAATGCCTTCAAGACTGAGCAATTCCCATTCATTCCATTGGAACGCCTTATCCTTCTGCGGATCATAATCATCTTTACACAAAAACCATGTCGTTTCATCGCTGCTTATCATACTTTGAACAGTCGTTATCAAATCAGACCATATTTCAGGGACATGTTCGTATCTGTTTTTCACTGTTTCCGGTAAATCTTCCCGCTTCTCTTTCATTTCTATCTTCCAGCCGCATTCCTCCATATACGCCAGAAATTTTTCTATCATATGCATATCTCTCACTCAGTCCATCCTTTCAGCCATGCCATACCCAAATAGAGCTTTCCGGTTCACACAAAATATTCTGCGCATTCATTTTCAACATACTGCAAAAAAATCCTGCCGTTATCAGCTTCTATCTGCATATAATCGCCTTCCAGACAAGCATCCTGACACGTTCCTTCTCCCAAAATTACTTCTATCATTTATCTTAAAATCAAGTAGGATGGGATTTTAAAATTCTCGACCGATCGCACCCGATTGCGTAATCAAATAATGTATTCGGTCTGTATCGCGTTTGCACCATCTTCCATCTTCAAAAAAGAATCTAAAAAAATTTTTCAATCCGTTGATATTCCGGTACAATTTGAGTATAATAATAATGAGCTAAGTACTCGCCGGTCATGACGGCAAGAATATCATGAACGTGTATGTTTAGCTTCCGCAAGCGACGGGGTGCTGCAAAGCGTAGAATATTGCTTACTTGTAGAAGGGCTTGCCGCAAGGCAGGTCCTTTGTTTTATGAGAGGATAGCATTGTTATGAGACTTGTTTCCATCGACACAACCCTTTTTGATAAATATAAAAACGATCCAGAGGTTCTTACGAAATCCAAACGTCCTTATGTCCTTGTACTTCGTTTGAAATACAAAGGGAAGAACTGTGATTTTGCTGTTCCGATTCGTCCAACATTCCTGCCGCAGCACCTAAGGATCAGTATTTTGCCTTACCTCCCAGACCTACCACACGTCCTAAAAACAGACATGGTCTGCACTACATAAAAATGTTTCCCGTTACCAAACAATATCTCAGACGGTATCGCATCGAAGGCAACCAATTTGCCACACTGATTCAAACCATCATCGATAAAAATACAAAAACAATCGTGAATGATTGTCAGGCATATCTTGACGCATATACCAACGGATACCATCCACAATTCTCAACGGATATTGATTATCTGCTTTCGCAGCTTTTCTCAGAAAATTGATTTTTATCTCACGGGCTTCCAATCACGGAAGTCTTTTTACTCCTCCCAAGGAAGTCCGGACTTTCCAAAGTGCCGCAGGCAGATACCAGGATGTAAATCCACATCCCGCAGCCCCAACCATTTCTTCTTTCCAACAGGATCTATTTACGGTAGTTTTTCATCTTTATTTCAAATAATCCATCATAAATGAGCTCTTTCACAGCCTGATCACCCAACTCGTATTTTTCCACTGCCAGCTTTTTAAGCATTTCATATATTGCAGATATCTTTTCTGCCCCCTGCGCCCGAAAATCCTCCTCATTATGAATACCAAGACCTTCCAAAAGCTCCGCTGTGGCAGCAGTAGCTTCCTGCTTTCGGACAAGCTTCCTTAATTCTGCCTCTGAACCCAAATAAATATACTTTTGTTCCGGTATATATAACGGTTTATGATCTGTAATTTCAAACAGTCCGCTTATCATGGGCGGAATCCCCTTGCAAAACTGTATTAAACTAAGCTCATGATGTCCGCACATAGCGTGGTCGGCAGGCTGTGTTTTGTAAGCCGTAAAAAAGCACAAAACTTTTGACGCGCATTTTTGTATGGAATCAGGCTGTATTTTCCGGTCCCTGCTATATGCGATCGCTTCGTATTCCTGCCCTATCGGTATATCCTTCTCCGCATATTGATGATGAAAATACATGCTGTTTGCCGCAAATTTATTTTTCTGAAAAGCATCATAGGCTGTTTGTGAAAATATTCCAAACTCTTCACAATTTTTCTCAATTTCGGGAAGTAACTCCTGTTTCGCAAATGACGGGGCAAACCGCTCCCATAAAACTAAATATTCTCCCATATTATTTTATCTATTTGTTACACGATAATGTCAAAATACGTTCCTGAAATTTTTCCTTGTTTTCCATAATCTCATATGGCTCGTATTCTCCATAAGCACTTGGACGACTAATCGTTACCAACTGCACTCCATTCTGACCTATCTGTTTTTGTAGTTTCTCCGTAAAATCTGCCAACGCTTTTCCATGTCTGGTCTTTACTGCTATGCATCCTTTTTTATCAAATCTCTTTGCTACAAGATAACACATGCTTCAGTACCTCCTCAAACTCCTGTTAGGTATTTGCCTGAATCTCTATTGGATAATGAAAATAATTCGGTTGATAATACAAATGCGCTCCTATAATAATCTAAATCAACATTGTTCAATACTTGACTTCCTGATAAAATCATATCACTTCATTTAAAACATTACCTATCAGTTTCAAGCCTTTCTCCCTTATTTATGATACGGCTCCCCGTTTACAATGCGGAATCCCCGGTAGATCTGTTCCAGAAGGATCACCCTCATCAACTGATGCGGAAACGTCATATCCGAAAAACTGACGGAAGCGTCGGCTTTCTGCCTGACGCGCTCGTGCAGTCCGAGCGAACCGCCGATAATAAAAGCGATATGGCTCCTGCCGGAAATACCGAGCCTTTCGATCTGCCTGCCAAACGCGACGGAATCCATCTTTCTGCCGCCGATATCAAGCGTGACTACATAAGCGTCCGGCGCAATTTTCCCAAGAATACGCTCCGCTTCTTTCGCTTTGATCGCGTCTTCCTGCGCTTCGGACGCGCCATCCGGCGTCTTTTCATCCGCCACCTCGCAGATTTCCAGCCTGCAATAACGACCGAGACGCTTCGCATATTCTGCGACAGCGTCCCGGAAATAATGTTCCTTCAATTTTCCAACAGCAATTACGGTAATCTTCATACCGCTCCTTCCATTCACAGAGTTTTTTATTCTTTGTATTTCAAAAGCCTGTCATTCAAACAGTTCCGGATAAAATTCGTCGACAAGATGATCGAGAAAACCTTCCTCGATATTCAGAAATTTTTCTGAAATCCGCCCCTTGATCAGCTCCGTCCGTCTGAAATATTTTTCTTCCTCGGAAAGATTTCCTTCCGAAATCTGCGTATCGATCTCCTGCGCCCGGATCGATTCCCGGCACCAGTTCATGATCTCGTCCTTCAGACTGCTTTCCGTCGCCGCCTCTTTTTTATAACGCTTTGCGGAACTCATAGAGCGTACGCCTACGGCAATAAAAATCACAAACAGGCTGCCCATAACGCCGTAGAACAGCGCGCCGATCTGAACCGGAAACGGAAGCATACCGGAAGCCGCCGCCAGAACCGCGATCAGACCGATCACGCCGACGCCGATCAGCGTATAAGCGGAATCCTTAAACTCCGCGGCCTTCTGCGCGCTTTCTTTATAAGCGCCCTCATATTTCCTGCCGCTCTCCGGTATATCGGACGCAGAATCCCCGCCGTTCCCGCAGACGCCTTTGGGATCGTCCGCCGCTTCCGCAGACGCAGGTTTCTGCGCGCTGGTCTGCCATGCGTCGTCTCCCGATTCGTCGCCGTCCGCCGCGATATCCCCGCCGTCTTTCTTTTCCACTTCCGCCGCTCTTGCCGCGTCTTCATGCAGAAAAACGGCTGCAATCTGTTTTGCCCGCGCTAACTCTTCCTTTGCGACAAAAAGCTCATAAACGTTTTCCGCTTCGTCCTCCTGCATACTTGCGGATACGATCCCATTGTAAGAAAGGAAGGACATAAGCCTTGTCATCTGCTCCTGCTCCCCGAAAAGAAGCGGTTCTTTCGCCTCTTCCAGAGTCTCTACAAGCTCGCATCCGCAGTCGGCGCATTTTGTGATCCCTTCCACATACTCGTTTTTACATTTTGGACACCAAGGCATTCTCAATCCCTCCTATACTGTTTCTTTTTCGATCTTTTCCGCCGCTTATGCTCCGGCGTTTGCAGCGTCTCTTTGCCGCCGTTTATCCTCCGGTCTCATTCCGCCGTTTATTTTCCGCTCAGATATTCGTCGATCCCTTTTGCGCCCGCTTTTCCGGCTCCCATCGCCAGAATGACAGTCGCTGCGCCCGTTACGGCGTCGCCGCCTGCGTATACGCCCTCTTTTGTCGTTCTGCCGCAGTCTTCCTCCGCAATGATGCACTTGCGCTTATTAACTTCAAGTCCCCGCGTCGTTGAAGAGATCAGTGGATTCGGAGACGTGCCGAGCGACATGATCACCGTATCGACTTCAATGACAAATTCCGAACCGGGAATCTCGACCGGTCTTCTTCTGCCGGATTCGTCGGGTTCGCCAAGCTCCATGCGGATACATTTGATGCCGCTTACCCAACCGTTTTCATCCGCAAGGATTTCGACCGGATTGGTCAACAGATCAAAAATAATGCCTTCTTCTTTTGCATGATGCACTTCTTCCACTCTGGCAGGAAGCTCTTCCTCGCTTCTTCTATATACAATGTGCACCTCAGCGCCAAGACGCAGCGCCGTTCTCGCCGCATCCATCGCAACGTTTCCGCCGCCGACAACGGCAACCTTCTTTCCATGCATGATCGGCGTTCTGGAATCCTCCTTGAACGCTTTCATCAGATTGCTTCTCGTCAGATATTCGTTCGCAGAGAACACACCGTTCGCCTGCTCGCCCGGAATGCCCATAAACTTCGGAAGTCCCGCGCCGGAGCCGATAAATACAGCGTCAAAGCCTTCTTCTTCCATCAGTTCGTCGATCGTCGTCGATTTGCCGATGACAACGTCGGTTTCAATCTTTACGCCGAGCGCTTTTACGTTTTCAATCTCCTTGCGTACAACCTTTTCCTTCGGCAGACGGAATTCCGGGATCCCATAAACGAGTACGCCGCCCGCTTCATGCAGCGCTTCAAAGATCGTTACGTCGTAGCCCATTTTCGCCAGATCGCCCGCGCATGTCAGACCTGCGGGACCGGAACCGATCACGGCTCCCTTCTTTCCTTTTTTCTCTTTTGCGCCTTCCGGCCGGATGCCGTTCTCACTTGCCCAGTCGGCTACAAAACGTTCCAGCTTACCGATCGAGATCGGCTCGCCCTTGATACCGCGGATGCACTTTCCTTCGCACTGGCTCTCCTGCGGGCAGACGCGTCCGCAGATCGCCGGAAGCGCGCTCGCTTCGCTGATAATCTGATACGCTTTTTCGATATTACCTTCCTTTACCTGCTCGATAAAGCCCGGGATATTGATCGCGACCGGACAGCCCTTCACGCACTGCGCGTTTTTGCAGTTGATACATCTCGAGGCTTCTTCCATTGCTTCTTCCTGATTATAACCAAGGCATACTTCTTCAAAATTGCGGGCGCGTACGGCAGGCTCCTGCTCGCGCACCGGTACTTTCTTTAATACGTCCATTCTTTTCCTCCATTCCGATCAGAAAACTGTTCTCAGATTATTTTCAATCTCCGCAGTTTCCGCACCCGCCGTGATGGGTGTCTCCTTCCTGCTCCTTCAGCATCGCTCTTCCCTCTGCCGTTTTATACATCTGCTGGCGTTTCATCGCCTGATCAAAATCCACTTTATGTCCGTCAAATTCCGGTCCGTCCACGCAGGCGAACTTCACTTCCCCGCCTACCGTGACACGGCATGCGCCGCACATACCCGTACCGTCTACCATGATCGGGTTTAAGCTGACAACAGTCGGAATCGCAAGTTCCTTCGTCAGCTTGCATACAAATTTCATCATAATCATCGGTCCGATCGCAATGCATACGTCGTACGCTTTTCCCTCTTTTTCCACCAGGTCCTGAATCGTCTGCGTTACCATGCCGCTTCTGCCATAGGAACCGTCGTCCGTCGTCACATACAGATTGCCGGCGACAGCCTTCATTTCTTCTTCCAGAATCAAAAGGTCTTTCGTTTTCGCACCGACGATAACGTCCGCTAAAACGCCGTTCTCATGCAGCCATTTCACCTGCGGATAAACGGGAGCCGTACCGACGCCTCCGGCAACGAACAAAATTTTTTTCTTCTTTAATACTTCTTTCTCCTCGGAAATCAGTTCGGAAGCGCATCCAAGCGGTCCGACGAAATCATGGAAGGCGTCCCCCGCTTTCATGGCCGCCATACGCTTCGTTTCCGCGCCGACGCCCTGAAACACGATCGTTACGGTTCCTGCTTCTCTGTCGTAATCGCAGATTGTCAACGGGATCCGCTCCCCCGTATCGTCCATTCTGACAATGACAAACTGTCCCGGATAACAGGACTTTGCAACTCGTTTTGCTTCCACAACCATTGAATATATGTTGTCTGTCAATTCTCTGGCTTCCAAAATTTGAAACATGCTCTCTTCCTCCGTTCAGTATTCGTATATCTTTTTTATGATAAAATATCTCATCTTAAAATACAATCCAAATTTTCTACAATCCGTTATTTTGTCGTTTTTTAGAAAGATACGACGGAATAATAGCCTTTATCATCGAGCGCCGCATTGAATAGTTCCCCCGTTTCGGCGTCGACGCAGTATAAATTTCCGGTTCTTGTATTAACGCCCGACGGGTCCTCGTAATATTCCACGATCAAATAATAGTTTCTCTGATTGATCGCAATCGCGCTGCTGCATACATAGAGATTGCGTCCGCCTTTCCCCGGCACCGAACAATTCACATCGACGATAACGCCCTTCTCGATCAGACCTGCCACAAGCAGATTGACCGCGCTCGGAAGATCGATCGCCGCCTCGAACAAAAGCGTATAATCTCTTCTGACCACTTCGCTTGACGCGCCGTCCTCGCTGTAAGAAATAAACTGATAGGTGCTGCCGCCGATCGGCAGAGCGATCGGATTGTTGTATGGAATACTGTCTCTTGTCGGCGTGCTTCCGTCTACCGTATAATAAACGCTTTCACCGTCCGGCACGGTAACAGTAATCATCTGCGGCGTAGAATATCCACCGGAAGAAAGTAAAACCTCCGGCTCATGCGCTTTCTGCAGATGGATCTGATAAATCTGTACTGCCGTTTCACTCTTGATCCCGTAATCGTTCACAAAAAACGCCCTGACCGTATAGATACCGTCTTCCAGAAAAATTGGAGCCGTATAGACGTCGCTTGTTTCGTCCGGCTCTCCTCCGTCCAGCGTGTAATATACCTTGCCGGACGTATTGGCCGTAAGCTTCAGAGGAATCCGCTCTTCATATGTTCCCTGAGGATAATTGAACTGCGGCGGGTTGGCAATATATTTTGTAAACGTATTCTCGATTTTATCGGAATTACTTGACCGGATCAGATCGTTGATTGCCGTGTAATCTTCTTCCTTTTCATAAATAGCAATCAGATTTCTATATGCGTCTTCATTTTCTTTATCGAGAGCAATGACGTCCTGAAACGTCGTAACGGCGTTTTTGATCTGCCCGTTTAACACATAATAGCTTCCGAGCAGATTGCGCGCCTCCATATCAGAACCGTCTTTTTCAACCGCCTGAAGCGTATATTCCACTGCTTTCGCATAATTTTTTTTGTCGGCGGCTCTCTGCGCTCTGGCAAGCTGGGTTTCCACACTGCCCATCCGATTCCAGAGGAAAACACCTCCTGCAAAAAGAACGATCAACGCGGCTGCTGCAAGCGTCGTATAAAAACTAACCGCGCCCCGCCTTGCTTCTTCTTTTTCCTGTGCCTCTTCTTTTTTTTGCTGTTCTTCGCTTTGTATTAACTGGCTTGTGATTCCTTCCAGAGCGCCGTTTATCGTCGCTTCAATTTCCGGTTCAAAGTCAGGGACAATCTGTATTTCTTTTCCGCATTTCGGACAATACAGCTTTCCCTCCTCCAGTTCATATCCGCAGTCCGGGCACTTCATACTTACATACCCTGCTGCATCTGCGCGGAATGCAGGCAATTATACATCAGCATAGCGATCGTCATTGGTCCGACGCCGCCCGGAACCGGCGTGATCGCGCTGCACATGTCTTTCACATCTTCAAAATCAACGTCTCCGCATAATTTATTGTTTTCGTTTCTATGAATGCCGACGTCGATCACAACGGCGCCTTCTTTGATATATTCATGGTCGATAAATTTCGGTTTTCCGATCGCAACGACAAGGATATCCGCGCGTCTGCAAATCTCTTTCAGGTTTTTCGTGCGGGAATGCGCCACCGTAACCGTGCCGTTTTCCCGAAGCAGCAAAAGCGCCATCGGCTTGCCGACGATATTGCTTCTGCCGACTACAACGCATTCCTTCCCTTCGATCGCAACGCCGGAACGCTTCAGCAGTTCGATAATACCTGCCGGCGTACAGGAAACAAAGCCGGGCTGCCCGATACAGAGCGCGCCGACGCTCTGCGTATGAAAGCCGTCCACGTCCTTGCGCGGATCGATCGCCTCGATCACCTTGTCTTCGTTGATATGCTTCGGCAGCGGAAGCTGCACGAGAATCCCGTCGCATGTTTCCATTTTGTTCAGTTTGTCGATCAGTGCAAGCAGCTCTTCCTCGCTTGTCTCCTCCGGCAGTTCATAAGCAAGCGACTTAATTCCGACATAAGCGCACGCTTTTTTCTTATTTCCGACATAAACGCTCGACGCCGGGTCTGCTCCGACCTGAATCACCGCAAGCGCAACCTCGCGGCCCTCTTTTTTCAGATTTTCTATCTGCGCCTTTACTTCCTCTTTGATCTGCGCAGAAATCGCTTTTCCGTCAATGATCTTTGTTTCCATAGTTGATCTCCTTCCGTTCCGAAACGATGCAGCCTGATTTCTCATTTAAAACAGCCCTGTGATTTTTCCGTTTTCATCTACGTCAATGCTATACGCAGCCGGCTTCTTCGGAAGTCCCGGCATTGTCATGACCGATCCGGTCAATGCCACGATAAATCCTGCGCCTGCCGATACATAAACATCCCTGACTGTCATTGTAAAGCCCTGCGGTCTGCCGAGCAGCGTCTGATCGTCCGAAAGCGAATACTGTGTCTTTGCCATGCAGATCGGCAGATTTCCAAATCCAAGCTCTTCCAGCTTAGCGATCTGTTTTGCCGCGCCCGCAACATAAGACACGCCTGCGGCTCCGTAAATCTCTTTTGCAATCGTTTCGATCTTTTCCTTGATTGGAAGCTTCTCATCGTATAATACTTTGAAGCGGCTTTCCTTCGTCTCTAATGTATGCAGCACCTTATTTGCAAGCGCAATACCGCCTTCTCCGCCTTTTTCCCATACCTGCGAAATTTCAAATTCGCAGCCCCGCTCTTCGCAGAATTTCTTCACGAAGCCGATCTCCGCCTCCGTATCCGTCACAAAGGAATTGAGCGTTACGACGACCGGAACGCCGTATTTCTGCAGATTTTCCATATGTTTTTCCAGATTGACGATTCCGGCTTTCAAAGCGTCCAGATTTTCCTCGGAAAGCTCCGCCTTCGGCACGCCGCCGTTATATTTCAAAGCGCGGATCGTTGCGACGAGCACAACGGCGTCCGGTTTCAGTCCCGCCATACGGCATTTGATGTCAAAAAACTTCTCCGCGCCGAGATCGGCTCCGAAGCCCGCTTCCGTAATGACATAATCGGCCATTTTGAGCGCCGCTTTTGTGGCGCGTACGGAATTGCAGCCGTGCGCGATATTGGCGAACGGACCGCCGTGTACGAGCGCGGGCGTATGCTCAAGCGTCTGGATCAGATTCGGCTTCAAAGCGTCTTTCAACAGCGCCGCCATCGAACCGACCGCCTGAAGCTGCCCAGCCGTCACGACCTCTCCGCTATATGTATAAGCGACGACCATCCGGGAAAGTCTCGCCTTCAAATCTTCCATATCGTCCGCCAGACAAAGCACCGCCATAATTTCCGACGCTACCGTAATGACGAAATGGTCTTCCCGTACCGTGCCGTCCGTTTTGCTTCCGAGTCCGACGACGATATTCCGCAGCACACGGTCGTTCATGTCAAGACATCTTTTCCATACGACCTGACGCGGATCGATCCCAAGCTCGTTGCCCTGCTGGATATGATTGTCGAGAATTGCCGCCAGAAGATTGTTGGCAGAAGTGATCGCATGAAAATCGCCTGTAAAATGGAGGTTCATATCTTCCATCGGAACGACCTGCGCATAACCGCCTCCTGCCGCGCCGCCCTTGATACCGAAGCACGGACCGAGAGACGGCTCCCTAAGCGCGATCACCGCTTTTTTGCCGAGCTTTCCGAACGCCTCCCCGAGTCCGACGCTTGTCGTCGTCTTTCCTTCTCCCGCCGGAGTCGGATTGATCGCCGTCACAAGAATCAACTTACCGTTTTCATTGTCTTTGATCTTTTCCAGATATTCGTCGGAAATTTTCGCTTTATACTTTCCATAAAGCTCCAACTCGTCCGGCGTGATCGAAAGTTTCCCGGCAATCTCCGTAATCGGCTTCATAACGGCTTCCTGTGCAATTTGAATGTCAGTTTTCATAATATCTCCTCCTTTTCTGTACCATATCTTATATCATCCACACAGATTTTTCTTCTTTCCAATTCTCCGCATGGGCGTTTTCCCATCTTGTCCAAATACTACACGGATTCCTCGATATACTGTTCAAATTCTTCACTGCTCATCAGTATTTTGCGCGGCTTCGTGCCTTCCTCGTCCCCTACGACGCCCGCTTCGTACAACTGATCCATGATCCTTGCCGCGCGGTTAAAGCCGATCTTAAAAGCTCTCTGCAAAAGACCGATCGACGCTTTATCTTTCTCAATAATAAAGCGCCCCGCCTCCACAAAATAATCGTCTTTTTCGGAAGCTGCCGCGCCCGCGCCGCCTCCGGAAGCAGTTCCGAGATTCTGTATCTGGGATTCGATATCGTCGCTGTAGACGTTGCCAAGCGTCTGATTTTTCAGAAAGTCAACGACGTCCGCGACTTCTTTATCGGAAACAAACGCGCCCTGAATACGCGCCGGCTTCGGATACCCCTGCGGATAAAAGAGCATATCGCCTTTTCCAAGCAGCTTTTCCGCTCCGTTCATATCCAGAATCGTACGGGAATCAACGCCGCTCGATACCGCAAACGCCACGCGGCTCGGCATGTTCGCCTTAATCAGTCCGGTAATAACGTCCACGCTCGGACGCTGCGTTGCAATAATCAGATGGATGCCCGCCGCTCTTGCAAGCTGCGCGAGACGGCAGATCGATTCTTCGACCTCGCCAGGCGCTACCATCATCAAATCCGCAAGCTCGTCGACAATAATGACGATCTGAGGCATTTTTGCCGGAGCGTCGGGGCTCCCTGCCATCGACTCGACTTTTTTGTTGTAGCCTTTCAGGTCGCGGACATTGAAATCCGCAAATTTCTTGTAGCGGTCTGTCATTTCAGCTACACCCCAGTGCAGAGCGGCAGCCGCCTTTTTCGGATCGGTCACGACCGGAATCAGAAGATGAGGAATTCCGTTATAAACGCTCAGCTCCACAACCTTCGGATCGACCATGATCATTTTCACGTCTTCAGGAGACGCTTTGTACAAAATACTCATAATCAGCGTATTGATGCATACGCTCTTACCGGAGCCGGTCGCTCCCGCAATGAGCATATGCGGCATCTTCGCAATGTCGGTAACGATCGTTTTGCCGCCGATGTCCTTTCCGACAGCAAACGCCAGATTTGCCGGAAAACTCTTAAATTCCTTGCTCTCCAACAGATCGCGCAGCGCCACCGTAGCGTTTTCTTTATTGGGAACTTCAATACCGACTGCCGCCTTGCCCGGAATCGGCGCTTCGATACGGATATCCGTCGCCGCCAGATTGAGCTTAATATCGTCTGCCAGATTTACGATCCTGCTGACCTTAACGCCCGCCTCCGGCTGCATTTCATACCGGGTAACGGCGGGTCCCTGACTGATGTCGGTAATCGTCACCTTAACGCCGAACGTCTGCAAGGTCTGCTGCAGGCGCATCGCCGTCTCTTTTAACTGATTTGCAGAGTCTCCGGAGCCTTTATTGCTGCCCTTCTGCAGCAGTGAGATCGGCGGAAAAGCATATTCCTTAAGACGCTCCGTGCGTTTCTTCTGCTCCTGCACCGGGACAGACGCCATAACCTCAGCTTTTCCCACGGCTTGTCCGCTCTGCATCCGGTTAGACGCCGCCGCAGCGTGCTCTGTCTGTGTCCGTTTAGACGCCGCAGTATGCTCCGGCTGTTCCTGCTCAGGTTCTGCCGCCTCCGGTTCGTACGGCGTTACATGAAGCTGAGGCATCATATCGAACGGCTCTTTCTCATTGACAGGCTGTTCCTGTATTGCAAGCCCTATTGGATGTATCGCATCTGAAACGTCTTCTGTCCGCCCCGCCGTATGAATACGGATCCGTTCAACTTCTGTCTGCTCATTGGCGTCTTCCTCCAAAGTGATCTCATGAATATCGTCCCTATGAATATGGATACGTTCTTCCTTTTCTTTTGCAAGCGACGTATCCAGCATAACGCCGGACACTTTTTTATCCATGCGCAGAATACGTTCCTGCTCCTCCTGCTCTTTTTGAAGCTCTAATTCTTCCCTGCGGCGCTGCTGCTCCTGCCGCCGCATTTCACTGCGTTCCCGCCTGCGGTTGGAGTCCTCTACAGCGCTCTCATATACCCTCTGGCTGCCTTCGCGTACACCGCGCAGCAATGATTTCTCCGTAATAATGACAATGCAAATAATCGCAAGCACGATAACAATGAGCATCGTTCCTGTTTTATCAAGAAAACGGTTGAGCAGATATGCCAAAGTTCCGAACAGAACGCCTCCGCCGCACTTATCCTGACTGCTATATCTATAAAGATCTATGATATTGTATTGCTCCATTTTGAGGGAAGCGCCGCCGACCATGTCAAGCACGATACCTGCAAGACATACGAGAACGCCGCCTGCGATCAGCTTGAGCGTTGCAATATTCAGTCCTTTATTGGCAAGCCGGAAAGCGACCGCCAAAAAAAGCAGCACCGGGACCGCATATGCGGGGAGCCCGAAAACGCCGAATAAGAAATGGCTGATCGTATCTCCTGCCACACCAATGACCCCAAAGTTGCAAAGGAACAAAAAAACAGCCACTGCCAGTACGGCGATCAGCGCTATCTCATCACGGACGCTGCTCTCAGGAGCGGTATTCGTTCTCTTTGCTCCGGATGTTGTCTGCCTCTTTCCACGATTTCCTGTATTCTGTTTTCTGCCGTTACCTTTCCTAGCTGCCACGTTTTCCACCTGCCGATATTTCTTTGGAAGCGCTTCTCATTTCTATTTTCTATGCTTCCTATTATCTTTTTTTACATATATTTTTGAGTATAACACGTTTTTGCTTTGATGGCAACGAGACATCCTTATGTAAAACTCTCCTTAAAATCTTTGTTAAAATCCATATTTTTTCATAAAATTAATCAAATAAATAAAAAAATGAAATTCCTGCTTGCAAAATTCCGTAATACCATTTATAATAACAAAGGTCAGTTACTTATGCCGAAATAGCTCAGTTGGTAGAGCACTTCACTCGTAATGAAGGGGTCGAGGGTTCGAGTCCCTTTTTCGGCTGACAAAATGGTGTCTCTAAGGACAAGAGCTTCGTTATCGCTTTTGCTTTAGAGACATTTTTTACTGCATACAATACGTTCCGCAAACTTTACATTTATAATCAAAGCTCCTGCTTCATATTTTTCGAACTACTATGAATATACAAATGCAAAGACCCACTTTTATAAAAAAATTATGCTTTCTTCTTTTTACTGTTTTTCTGTTTCTTTTCTGTCCATATAAAAAAGAAGTCTGTGCGTCTTCATACCCCTCCTCCAACAATGGATACAGTTATCTGCAAGTGCCCACCCAGATCACAAAATGCAGAAATACTTATTTTATTGTAGACTGCTATCACGACCAGATCATCTACAGCGAAAATCTCGGCGCTCCCCTGAAGCAATGGAAAATCATGACGAACAATGTCTGCCAGCCGCATGCGCTTGCAAGCGACGGCACGGTATATCTTGTCGTCGATACAGAAAATCATAGAGTGATTTCTTATGAAAAAGGCTCCGACCGTTTCAGGGAACTGCAAACATTCGAACACATCGGAAACCGTCCCCATTATGTTACCTATGAACCTTCCGACGGACTCTTTTACGTATGGAGCTCTCTGACCGGAGAAATGTTTTTGTTTAGGCGTACGCCCGGGACATCAGAGCTTACGCTGGCGGAAGTCCGCTCCGTTCCTATTTTAAACGGATTATATGTCCGCTCCTTTACGATCGTCGGAGATTCCATCCTTTTCCCATGTGTCGAGCTTGGATGTATTTTACAGGTCAACCGGTATTCCTTTGAAATCGAACAGCTCTACCCTGTTCCCGATACGATCGCCGGAATGGTGCAGATCACGCCGATCCAGAATTATTTTTACATCACGGTGTCCAGCGACCGCAGCTATGACAGAAGCTACGCCACAATCGTACGCACAGCCGACTTAAGCCAACTGCAATATGGAAATTATGAAGATCTGAAGCATCTGTTCGGAAACAACGGAACGCCCTATTACATCTCGCAGTTCGACGGCAGCTATTTTATGATTCACGAAGACGTTTCCCCCGGCATTTACCGTTTTGACGTACAGGACAATACGATTCGTAATATAAAAGGGATGCATTAGCATCCCTTTTTCACAATCTGGTATCGCCAAGACCTATGCCGCACGCCGCTCAGCTGCATGCCCAGTCAGCCAGTACCTTAGAAAAATCCCTGTTTTTCAAATCTTCTCTGCGGATCATGAAATTCAGCGTCCCGCCGTTCAGATCAAGATCCATTTCACCGATATCCCCCGCCGGGAACGTAAAGGTATCGTCGTCCAACTGAAACAGCAGGGTATCCCACTCCTCCAGAGGCTTGCCGCATTCCTTGCCATACAGACGGGGATCGTCCTGCGTATAGCGGGGATAGCCGCCGATCTTACAGCCGCCGATCTCGATCTGCTTCCGAATCCTGTTCAAAAGCTCCCGCTCCTCGCCCGTTTCATCACGCAGGCGATACGGCATATACGCTTCCGGATCCGCGCCTGGCAGCCGCCTTTCCAGAGTAGAAGCAAACAGAGCGTCAAACCGGCAATTCCAGTAATTGGGCTTCTCCTGCTCTGCGGGCAAAAATATCATTTTCAAAGGAATTTCAGGAGTGCGCCATTCGGGACCGTCCTCCCACGGGCACGGCATCTTGCCGCGGCACTCTTCCTCCGTGACGGTTTCATCTACGGACGGATAATAAAGCAGACGCCACTGGCGCTGGATCGTGCCGTCCGTCTCACTGTACAGGCCGAATCCTCCGTCATAGTTAAACTCGGACAGAAATATCTGCAGGATACCGCTGTCCGGAAATTCATCCATGCGGGGCATCTGTGAAAAGTTGATCTGCGCGCACAGCCACAGCGTCTGACCGTCCGCCCCAATCGGGTAACTCTGATCGTGCGGCAGATAGGGAATCCCGCCCAAATGACTGTCCGTAATCCCGAAAGGCTCCCTGCTGAACCGTAGCGGACACACAGGCTTCCTGTTCTTTTCCTGAAGTTCCTCCACGATCTGCTCACAGCAGCGGATTTTTTCCATGTCTGTCTGCTCTCTTTCAAGGCTCACGCGCTTTTCCTCCCCTCTATTTAATTTACTTTTTTTGTCCACTCTTTATTATTGCTTCAAAACCTGCGTTACGCTTTTCCCATATGCACATCTACCTGCGGATAAGGAATCGAGATGCCGCCGTCCTCAAGCGCCGTCTTCGCCTCCTCCAGCACCTGTGCCCGTCCGTCCCAGTAATCTGCATTTTCAAACCAGCACCGTATTCCAATCTCAACCGAGCTGTCTAAAAGCTCTTTGACAAACACTTTTCGTTCCTTATTCTGAAGAACCTTCTCATTCCGGTCCAACACATCGAGCAATATCCGCTTTGCCTCCTTAATATCGGTGTCGTAAGAAATCCCCACCGATACGTCAAGCCGGCGCGTCGTCATTGTCGAAAAATTCACAATATTATTGTTGGCAAGCGCGCCATTCGGCAGTGTGATAATCATATTGTCCCCTGTCTGCAGCTTTGTGTAAAATAACTGGATTTCAACGACCGTTCCTTCCTGTCCCTTCGTTCCTTCTATAATATAATCGCCTACGACAAAGGGCTTTACAAGCAGGATCAGTACCCCTCCCGCGCAGTTCGATAAACTGCCCTGCAAAGCGAGGGCGAACGCCACGCCGACCGAACCTAGCATCGCCACAACGCTTGCCGCGTCCAGACCAAAGCTGATTGCGATCATCAAAATCAGCAACGCCGTCAATCCTATTTTGATCAGTGAATCCAAAAACTGTATCACACCCTGATCCGCATTCGCACGCGTAAGCGACGCCTTAATCAGCTTTCTCAGAAGCTTGATCGCCTGCAGTCCGATAAAAAGTACGATCGCCGCCAACAAAACGCGGATTCCAAGACCAAGCGCCTTTTCCGGCAGCTGCTGTAAAAACCGCTCGATCACCCCTCTGTCTACTTCTACGCCCGCCGCCGCAGTCACAATATCCATATCCTGTTCCGCCATTCTCTCTCCTGTCCTTTCCTCAGCTTATGAAACGCGAATTTCTTTTATGCCTTTTTCGTTTTCGCACGCTTCGCGCTTGTTTCGTTTTTCACGGTTTTTACTGTTTTCGAAGTCTTCGCGCCCTTTGCAGGCTTTACGCTTTCCGCAGCCTTCGCGCTCTTTGCGCTCTTTATGCTTTCCGCAGCCTTCGCGCTCTTTGCGCTCTTTACGCTTTCCGCAGCCTTTACGCTCTTTCGCCTGCCCGCGGGCTTTTCTGCCGGAGTCTCTTCCGGAATACAGGAAAATACCTGTACCGACAAAGGCGCCGATTTGATCGTAATCGAATATTCCCTGCCGTCGCACTCGCTCTCTTTCGCCGTCTTTACCCTCGGATTCGTAAGGCCGCTTCCTCCGTAGATTTCCGCGTCCGTATTCAGAATCTCTTTGTATTTTCCGGCGAACGGCACGCCGATCTTGTGGGGATTCCACAGCGCGTTTGCAAAGTTTTCAACGATCAGCAGCCACTCGTCCGAACGTTTGCCTTTTCGCAGGAACACAAGCATACATTCGTCGGCAGAAATATTATTGATCCATTCGAAACCTTCTTGCTCCGCATCCAGCTCATACAGCGCGGGATGTTCCTGATAGAAATGATTCAGATCCTGCATCAGCCGGTTTACGCCCTGATGCTCCTCATATTGCAGCAGTTCCCACTCCACTTCCCTGTTTTCATTCCATTCGTCGAATTCTCCGATATCCTGTCCCATAAAAAGCAGCTTTTTGCCCGGATGCATCATCATATGCGCAAACGTCAGACGCAGATTTGCGAATTTATCCTTTCGCTCGCCCGGCATTTTACCGATCAGGGACGCTTTCCCATGCACGACTTCGTCATGTGAAAACTCCAGGACGAATTTTTCACTATAAGCGTAGATCATACTGAACGTCAGCTCTCCGTGATGATAAGAACGGAAGTACGGATCATATTTGATGTACTGCAGATAATCGTTCATCCAGCCCATATTCCATTTAAAGGTAAATCCGAGTCCTCCGTCTTCCAGCGGACCCGTTACCATCGGCCACGCCGTTGATTCTTCCGCAATGCTGACCGCTCCCTTGCCTCGTTTTGCAATCATGGAATTTAAATGCTTCAAAAATTCCATTGCTTCCAGATTTTCATTGCCTCCGTACATATTAGCGACCCACTGCCCGTCCTGCTTGCCGTAATCGAGATACAGCATCGAAGCCACTGCGTCGATGCGGATGCCGTCGGCATGATACTTTTCGATCCAGAAAAGCGCGTTGGCAATCAGATAATTGGAAACCTCCGGTCTGCCATAGTTATAAATCAGCGTTCCCCAATCGGGATGCGCTCCCTGTCTCGGATCCTTGTGCTCATACAGACAGGTTCCGTCAAAATTCGAAAGCCCATAAACATCTCTCGGAAAATGCGCCGGTACCCAGTCTAAAATAACGCCGATTCCCGCCTTATGCATTTCATTCATAAAATACATAAAATCTTTCGGGCTGCCATAGCGCGCTGTCGGCGCATAATAACCGATCGTCTGATACCCCCACGAAGCGTCGAACGGATGCTCCATGATCGGCATCAGCTCAATATGGGTATACCCCATCCGTTTTACATATTCAATGATCTGCGGCGCAAGCTCGCGGTAGTTCAGATACGGTATCTCCTCTCCGTCTTCGGACTGCATATCTTCCGCTTCCTTTTTCGCCTTCCGTTTAAACGAACCGAGGTATAATTCATAAATGCTGATCGGCGCGTTTTTATCCTGCTTTGCACCTCTGCTCGCAATCCAGTCTTCGTCTTCCCATGCAAAACCGGAAATATCCTCTGTCACGGAAGCAGTTCCAGGACGCAGCTCCGTCCGGAATGCGTACGGATCGGACTTTAAATAAGTCAGTCCGCCTGTCAGCTTGATTTCAAATTTATAATTTTCTCCGGCTCCAACGTCCGGCAGAAACAGCTCGAAAATACCGGAATCCCATAATCTGCGCATCTGATAGATTCTGCCGTCCCAGTTATTAAAATCGCCTACAACGCTGACGCGAAGGGCATTCGGCGCCCAGACAGCAAAATGCATACCCGCTGTGCCGTCTATCGTCATTGCGTGCGCTCCTAATATGTCGTATACCGTATAATGAATCCCTGCCTGAAACCGATCGGTGTCTTTTTTTGTAATGACCGGAGCATAATTATAAATCTCTTTCCTGCGATGTTCCTTTTTACCGTCGCATACAAGATATTCGTAAGCAAACGTTTCTTTTTCCGGAATGAGAGCCGCATAATATCCGGATTCGTCTACACATTCCATCGGATACGCCTTTGATCCGTCCAGACTGCGTATTTTAACGGAATTGGTATCCGGGAAAAACGCCTGTACAAGCAGCTTGCCGCCCGCTTTATGCGCGCCGAGCAGCCTGTGCGGATTGTCCGATTCCGAGTAAACGATTTCTTCAATATCCCGCCAGTTCATCAATTTGTATAACTTATCATTCATTCGACACTTTCCCTCCCTGTGAGCTTATTATTTAATCAGTCTTTCTTTTTATACCCCAATTATATAAGTCCGCCTTTATGCTTCGATTTCGTGAATCAGAAGTCCGCTGCGCAGCTTCGGCTCAAACCATGTTGATTTCGGCGGCATCAGAAGTCCTGCGTCGGACACGTCGAACAGCTCCTGAATCGACGTCGGATACATCGCGAACGCCACCTTGCAGTCCTCCGACACACGGCGCTCCAATTCGGCAAGCCCGCGGATACCTCCGACAAAATCAATCCTTGTATCCGTCTTCGGATCTTCAATGCCAAGCAGCGGCGTCAGCACTTCCTTCTGCAGAATGGAAACGTCAAGCCGACCGACCGGATCGGCTCCGTCGTTATCTTTTTGATAAGTGAGACGATACCATTCTCCTTCCAGATACATTGTGATCTCGCCTTTCACAGCTGGACGCACCGCCTCTTTGCCAAGCTTTTCTACCCGGAACGCTTTCGAAAGCTTATCCAGGAACGCCTCCGGCGTATAGCCGTTTAAATCTTTGACGACACGGTTGTAATCCATAATCATAAGCTGTTCGTCCGGGAACAGCACCGACAGAAAATAATTGAATTCTTCCGTCCCTGTATAATCAGGATGCGCCGCTCTTCTTTTTAAAGCTACCTTGACGGCGGATGCACATCTGTGATGCCCATCGGCAATATAGATCTCCTGAACCTCCCGGAAACCTTCTTCGATCATGCGGATTCTTTCGTCGTCTGCGATTCTCCACATTTTATGACCGATTCCGTCCTCGGATATAAAATCATACAGCGGCGCTTCCCGCTTTACCGCGTCGACCTGCTCATTGATCTTCGCCTTTGCACGATAAGCAAGAAAGATCGGACCTGTCTGCGCGCTGCATATATCGACATGGCGGATGCGGTCTTCTTCTTTTTCCGCTCTTGTATTTTCATGTTTCTTGATCACGCCGCTCTCGTAATCATCCACACTGGCGCAGGCGGCGATACCCGTCTGCGTCCGACCGTCCATTGTCAGTTCATATATGTAATAGCACGGCTTTTCTTCTTTTACGAACTCTCCCTTTTCAATCATACCGTATAGAAGCTCTTTCGCTTTTTCATAAACGCAGGGAGCGTACATATCCGTCGTTTCCTCGAACTGTGTTTCCGCCCTGTCGATCCGCAGAAAGGACATCGGATTTTTTTTCGTCTCTGCAAGCGCCTCTTTCCGGTTATATACGTCATAGGGAAGCGCTGCTATTTTGTCCTCCAATCCCTCGCGCGGGCGGACGCCGCTAAATGGTCTGATATTAGCCATCGTAGTTTCCTCACATTCTTTTTGTATTTTCTTTTTATATTCTATTTATAATTTTAACAAATCCGTCTTCTTAATACAATTCGTTTTTGACAGAAAAAATAAGCGGTGATAGAATAGTACATAAAATACGGACGTGAAAGAGCGCTTTGAGTCCGAAAACATCAGATTGCATAAAGTAATTGCCCGCTGTCAGCTTCGAAAAATGGATTTTCTAAAATGTTCCCGAAAGGCTATTTATATTTTACGCAACCGTCCGCAATTCGCCGTCCGGGCTCAGCGCGGACTTTTCAGGACATCCATGTCCTGAAATTTCTGGCATACGGCGGAACATCAAGAAAATCTCATTTTCTCTCGCAATCGACAGCTTAGCAATTATTTTATGCAATCTGATGCCGGAATCTCCAGCACATTTTTCACCGTCCGCATTAATTTATTAGAAAGGAATGAGAAAGCATGACGAAAGAACAGGAAGCTATGCTGACCCGTATCAACAAATATGCAGAAGAAGTAATGGGGGATATCGATCCTCAGAAAACGCCCGTATCGCAGCAGCTTGAGCAGTTAAAACCGATTATGGAAACGATCGCTTCCGAGCAGAACCGCCCGCTTACGGATATTTTCATTGAATATATGGATCTCGCCAGCGAATTTTCCGTAAAAAATGCAAAGGATTTTCAAGACGATTATCTTGATTTTGACGCCGTGCAGGGCGACTTGTACAAGCTGCACTAAACATAAAGATTTGAAGCGAAAAAAGAAAGCTGTCCATCAAAAACAGCTTTCTTTTTTATTTCATAGGATTCGGGGGCAAAAGGTTTTATTGAAAACTGGTACTGTCAAATTATATTGACTGTGCCTGCGCAGGATATTAGGCTTTCTTAGTGTTCCGCCTCCATGCAGCAATTTTCGGACACGATGTCCGAAAAAGGCGAAGTTGAGCCACGGATGGCGAATCTTCGCCGATTGCGTCAGACTGTTTCAGATTATTGCCGGAACGCTTAGAAAGTCTTATATCCGCAGCCCGGAACAGAAAATAAAATTTTTGTACAATTTGACCAGGCATCGTAAAAATAAAACCTTTTGACACCCGAATCTTCATAGGAAACTACCCCGCTTTGTTTTGTACGAAAGTTGTGTTCCTATGAAGCCTGCGGACGTATTATTTTACGACTCTGACGCGGAATACGCCGTCGATCTGCTCAAGCGTCTCAATAATCTCTTTTGTCGCCGGCGTTTCTACGTCGAGCATCGTATAAGCGACCTCGCCTCTCGACTTATTCGTCAGGTCGGAAATATTGATGCCGTTGTCGCCGAACGCCGCCGTAAATTTAGCGATCATGTTCGTAACGTTTTTATGGAAGATCGCGATACGTCCCGCCTTGTCGCAGACGCCCATATCGCAGTTCGGATAATTTACGCTGTTCTTGATGTTGCCGTTTTCCAGATATTCCATCATTTCCTTGACAGCCATCTTTGCACAGTTGTCCTCGGACTCCTCCGTAGAAGCGCCAAGGTGCGGAATGACGATACATCCCTCCGCTCCGACTGTCGTCGGATTGGCAAAATCGGAAACATACTTTCTTACTTTTCCTTCCCCGATCGCGGCAATCACAGCCTTTTCATCTACAAGCAAGTCTCTCGCGAAGTTCAGAAGGATCACGCCGTCCTTCATCTTACCGATCGCTTCTGCATTTATCATACCCTTTGTCGCATCCATAAGCGGCACATGGATCGTAATAATATCGCAGTTTGCATAGATCTCATCCACGTTCAGCACATGTTTTACGTCGCGGCTTAAATTCCATGCGGCGTCTACGGATACATACGGGTCATAGCCGTAAACTTCCATACCGAGATGCTTCGCTACGTTGGCAACCTTGACGCCGATCGCGCCAAGACCGATGATACCGAGCTTTTTGTTCTCGATCTCCGTACCGGCAAATTTCTTTTTCTCTTTTTCGGCAGCTTTTGCCACATCTTCATTGCCGACCTGCGTTTTCACCCATTCGATACCGCCGACAACATCTCGGGAAGCAAGCAGCATACCTGCGATGACAAGCTCTTTTACGCCGTTTGCGTTCGCGCCCGGCGTATTAAATACAACGATACCTTTTTCCGCGCATTGATCGAGCGGAATGTTATTGACGCCTGCGCCCGCCCTCGCGACGGCAAGCAGTTCGTCTGAAAGCTCCATATCGTGCATCGCGGCGCTTCTGACAAGAATGCCCTGCGCATCGTTTATTTCCTTTGTCTCTTTAAAATTCTCACGGAACAAGTCAAGACCTACTTTTGCAATAGGATTCAGGCAATAATATTGAAACATTACAGATTCTCCTTTTCAAATTTCTTCATGAATTCTACAAGCGCGGTAACGCCTTCAATCGGCATTGCATTGTAAATGCTTGCGCGCATACCGCCGACCGTTCTATGTCCTTTCAGGTTCTCAAAGCCCGCTTCCTTTGCCTCCTTGACAAATTTGGCGTCCAGCTCTTCGCTTCCCGTAACGAACGGCACGTTCATAAGAGAACGGTCTTTCTTTTCCACCGTACCGTGGAAAAGCTTGCTTTCGTCAAGGAAATCATACAGAATCTTCGCTTTCTTTTCGTTTCTTTCCTTCATAACGGAAAGCCCGCCCATCTTCTTTAACCATTTGAACACCTTACCGCAAATATAAATACCGTATGCGGGCGGCGTATTGTACAGGGAACCCGCGTCCGCATGTGTCTTGTATTTGAGCATGGTCGGCGTGCCCGGAAGCACGTCTTCCGTAATCAGGTCTTCTCTGATAATTACGATCACAACGCCCGCAGGCCCGATGTTTTTCTGCACGCCGCCATAGATCACGCCGTATTTTGTCACATCGACAGGCTCGGACAAAAAGCAGGAAGAAACGTCCGATACGAGCGTCTTGCCCTTTGTATTCGGAAGCTCCTTGAATTTCGTTCCGTAGATTGTATTATTCTCACATATGTACACATAATCCGCGTCTTCGGAAATCGGCAGATCGGAGCAGTCGGGAATATAGGAAAACGTCTTATCCTCGCTGGATGCGATCTTATTTGCCTTACCGTAAATGCAGGCTTCCTGATATGCTTTCTTTGCCCATTGTCCCGTTACGATATAATCCGCCACTTTATTTTTCATCAGATTCATCGGAATCATAGCGAACTGCTGACTCGCGCCGCCCTGCAAAAAGAGCACCTTATAATTATCGGGAATATTCATCAGATCGCGCAGGTCTGCTTCCGCCTCTTTAATAATGGTATCATAAGCCTTAGATCGGTGACTCATCTCCATTACCGACATCCCGGTCCCCTTATAATCTAACATTTCATCTGCGGCTTCTTTTAATACTTCTTCAGGCAGAACAGCCGGTCCTGCTGAAAAATTGTACACTCTGGACATGAATCTTCCTCCTCAACTTATTCTGTTTCAAAACCTAACAGGTTTCATTGTACCTTTTTAAGAACAATACGTCAATACTTTAATAGAACATAACGACGGGCGTTCCGATTTCCACACGCTCATAAAGCTGCGCCATCGCCTCTTCCGGTGTGTTGATACAGCCGTGAGAGCCTTTTGTCTTATAGATCTCGCCGCCGAATTCGTCCCGCCACCTTGCGTCGTGAATGCCGATACCGCCCTTGACCGGCATCCAGTATTTGACGAACGATGCGTACCCCGGTCCGCGCAGCGTCCGGTTTCTTTGTTTTGCATAGACATAGCAGACCATAGGCGGCGTGTCGCGCCGACGCAGCATATCTCCGGTCACGACCGGCGTATCAAGAACACATTTGCCGTCTTCATAGTAATACAAATGCTGCTCTCCCATATCGATCTCGATATACGTATCTCCGATATCGTCTCTTCCCTTCTGCCTTGCCTCCTGCAGATAAACGGGGTCGCGTACTTCCGTCCGCCTCTCGCAAAACGCCTGATACAAATATTCCTTTTCCGCCTTTCGGTCGATCCGGTTGCCGTACGTCCCTCCGGTAATCGTTACCGTATCGCCTCTTGTCGCATGGAAGGCGCGCTCCGCGCCTACCGTATCGTACCGGTCCGCAAGCGAATCGACAAACGCCTCCAGTTTTTCCCGGTCGACGGTAAATTCTCCGTTTTCGTCGACCAAAAACGGATTCTCGCCCGTCGTAAGCACATCTTCGTCGGAAGACGTATCGTTCTGCGCTACGAGCCAGTCGCAGACGATATCCGGCGTCAGCCGTACCTCTTCCTTACCGAACCGATAACGGACGCCGCACGTCTGAAACGCGTCGATCCTGCGCCACAGATCGATCACGGACTGCATTTCCTCATCAAGCGGGAGATCGTGATAACAGCCTTCCGCAGCCAGATCGCATACCTGATCGCCGCGCAGCATGGCTTCCTTTATCGTTTCCCGGCATTTTTCCGGATCCAGAACCCGCTCCCGTTCGTTGACAAGTTCATAACCGTTTGCCGTTTTCCGTATAAATACCCTGTAGGCGTCGTCCGTCTTTCTCTCCTTCACAAAAGAAAGATCGGAAAAAACCTGTTCGAACCGTTTTTCGTCAAAACTCCGCTCCGGTATGATCTCACGCCTTGAAGCCGGCGCTCTCACATTTTCATACCACTTCCACGGATTCTGTTCCGCAAACAGTGCAAGCAGCGGCTTCTCGTAACTTTGCTCCAGACCGATATCTTCCATACGGACGTTCTCCCGCTCTCCGCCCGGAAGCAGCAGCGTAAGCGTTTCATACTCCGGCTGCGCAAGCAGCTCTGTATTGACTGTCCAGACGCTTTTTCCGGTGCAGTAGATTCCGTTGATCCATGTGCCGTAAGAAAAACGTCCCATATAGTAAACGGACAGCCCTATATACAGGGCTGCCGGAATACCAATGACTATATCCGCGATGCGGAGTAATTTTTGTATTTTATGCTTCATAGGCTGTTCTCTTTAGCGTATATGCGCCCGGACGAACCGCTTCCTCATCCGCCGCTTATTTTTCCTTTGCTTTCAGATCGTCTCCGTCAAACGCCTCGCTGATCGCCCCGCCGGGAGCCACCATCGGGAACACCTTGTCGTCCTTCGGGATCACGCATTCGATCACGACGGGACCGCCTGCGGAAAGCGCTTCCTCGAGCGCGGGAGCCACTTCTTCTTTTTTCGTCACACGGATCGCCTTACAGCCGAGTCCTTCGGAAACCTTGCAGAAATCCACTTTATCCTCAAGGACCGTCTGGGAATATCTGTGATCGTAAAACAGCGTCTGCCACTGACGCACCATGCCGAGCACATGGTTGTTGATCACGACCTGAATAATCGGGATATTATATCTGCTTGCCGTTGCAAGCTCGTTCATGTTCATACGGAAACAGCCGTCTCCCGCAATGTTGATACACGTCTTATCCGGTCTGCCGATCTTTGCGCCGATACATGCTCCGAGACCGTAGCCCATCGTACCGAGACCGCCGGAAGACAAAAAGCTCCTCGGCTGCGTGTATTTGTAATACTGCGCCGCCCACATCTGATGCTGTCCGACGTCCGTCGTAATGATCGCCTGACCGTTCGTAACGCGGTCGATCTCTTCCATTACATACGGGCAGGAAAGTCCTTCGTCCTCGTATTTGAGCGGAAATTTCTCTTTTAATTCCAGTATATGCGCATGCCATTGTTCATGACGCTTCGGCTCCAGCTTCTCATTCAGGATCGAAAGCACATGCTTTAAGTCGCCGACAATGGAAGCGGCCGTTTTGATGTTTTTATTGATCTCCGCCGCATCAATATCGATATGCAGCACCTTTGCTTTGGAAGCAAATTTCTTAGCGTTGCCGACAACCCGGTCCGAAAAGCGCGCTCCGAGCGCAATCAGCAGATCGCATTCGCTGACGCCCAGATTGGAGATTTTTGTCCCGTGCATACCGATCATGCCGGTATACATCTCATCTTTGCCGTCGAAAGCGCCTTTGCCCATCAGCGTATCGCATACGGGCGCGTCGATCTTTTTCGCAAATTCGCGCACCTCTTCGCAGGCTCCCGAAATAATCGCGCCGCCGCCAAGATAGATGTAAGGACGCTCCGCTCTGCGGATCAGATCGAGCGCCGCCTCAATGTCCTCGTCCGTAAATTTTTCAGGCGTGGGAGCCGCAGCAGGCTTCTGCGGAATATATTCGTATGTCGCCGCTGTGACGTCCTTTGTAATATCGACGAGCACCGGTCCCGGTCTTCCCGATCCTGCAATACGGAACGCCTTGCGGATCGTATCCGCCAGAATCGACACGTCTTTGACGATATAGCCGTGCTTCGTGATCGGCATCGTCACGCCCGCAATATCGACCTCCTGAAACGTATCCTTGCCGAGCAGCGGCAGATTGACGTTAGCTGTGATTGCCACCATCGGCACGCTGTCCATATAAGCGGTCGCAATACCGGTTACCAGATTAGTCGCCCCCGGTCCGCTCGTCGCCATACAGACGCCGGTTTTTCCGGTCGCCCTTGCATACCCGTCCGCCGCATGGGCAGCTCCCTGCTCATGCGAGGTCAGAATATGCTTGATTTCTTTATGTTTGTATAAAGCGTCGTATACGTTAAGAATCGTACCGCCCGGATATCCGAATACGGTATCAACCCCCTGCTCCTTCAAACATTCTATTACAATTTCCGCTCCTGTTAACTGCATGTGATCTCCTCCTGTGTACCCGTTTATTTCTGTACTTCCAGAATCGCGCCTCTGTTGCCGCTTGTAACAAGCTCATGGTATCTTGCAAGATAACCGGTCGTCACCTTCGGCTCCCTCGGCTTCCAGTTCTTTCTTCTCTCCGCCAGCACCTCGTCGGAAACCTTGACGTTCAGCGTATTTTCCGGGATATTGATGCTGATGACGTCGCCCTCCTCAACAAGCGCGATCGGACCGCCGACGGCCGCTTCCGGTGAAACATGACCGATCGATGCGCCTCTGGACGCGCCCGAAAAGCGTCCGTCCGTAATGAGCGCCACGCTGGAGCCAAGTCCCATCCCTGCAATCGCGGAAGTCGGATTGAGCATTTCTCTCATGCCCGGACCTCCCTTCGGTCCTTCGTAGCGGATGACAACGACGTCGCCCTCTTTGATCTTTCCGCCCGTGATCGCCGCGATCGCGTCTTCCTCGCAGTCAAATACTCTTGCGGGTCCTTCGTGCACCATCATTTCCGGTACGACGGCGGAACGCTTTACAACGCCGGAATCCGGCGCAAGATTTCCTTTCAGCACGGCGATGCCGCCCGTTTCGGAATAAGGATTCTCGATCGGACGGATGACCTCCGGGTCTTTATTGACGCAGCCGGCAATATTTTCTCCGACTGTCTTGTCCGTTACGGTCAAAAGATCCGTATATAATAAGTTTTTCTTTGTCAGCTCGTTCATCACGGCGTATACGCCGCCCGCTTCGTTCAGATCCTCCATATAGGTAGGACCTGCCGGAGCTAAGTGACACAAATTCGGCGTCTTGGAAGACAGCTCGTTCGCAATATCAAGATTCAGCTCCACGCCCGCTTCGTGCGCGATTGCAGGGAGATGAAGCATCGAGTTTGTAGAGCAGCCGAGCGCCATATCGACTGTCAGAGCGTTCAGAAACGCTTTCTCCGTCATAATATCCCGCGGTTTTATGTCCTTTTTCACAAGCTCCATAATCTGCATGCCCGCATGCTTTGCCAGACGGATACGTTCGGAGTAGACCGCCGGGATCGTTCCGTTGCCGCGAAGTCCCATGCCGAGCGCTTCTGTCAGACAATTCATGGAATTTGCCGTATACATCCCGGAGCAGGAGCCGCAGGTCGGGCATACCTTCTCCTCGAATTCCGCCAGATCGTCCATCGTCATCGTGCCTGCGGCAACGCTGCCGACCGCCTCAAACATAGACGACAGGCTTCTCTTCTGTCCTTTGACATGTCCCGCCAGCATCGGTCCGCCGGATACGAAGATCGTCGGAATATTAACTCTGGCAGCCGCCATCAGAAGTCCCGGAACGTTTTTATCGCAGTTCGGCACGCAGACAAGTCCGTCGAAACCGTGCGCCATTGCCATACACTCCGTACTGTCCGCGATCAGATCTCTCGTTACGAGAGAATATTTCATACCGATATGTCCCATCGCGATACCGTCGCATACGGCGATCGCCGGAAATACGACCGGCGTGCCTCCCGCCATCGCGACGCCCATTTTAACGGCTTCTACAATTTTATCCAGATTCATATGTCCGGGTACGATCTCGTTATAAGAGCTTACGATACCGATCATCGGTCTTTCTCTTTCTTCCTGCGTATATCCGAGCGCGTTGAACAGACTTCTGTGCGGAGCCTGCTGTACTCCTTTTTTTACGGAATCACTTCTCATTTCTGTTTCCTCCCTGATTCTGAATGCTTTTCTTCCTGTTTTATCCTGTTTCCGCGCCGGTCGGCGCGGCGTATTTCCTTTTTCCGGCTTTTTCAGACCGCCGCTACGAAATTCGTTCGGCGATCAGCCGTCCCATCTCGCTGCAGCCTACCTGCGTGCAGCCGTCCGACATAATATCGCCCGTGCGGTAACCTTCCTTTAGAACCGCCTTGACCGCCCGATCGACCGCGTCCGCCTCTTTGTCGAGATCAAAGCTGTAACGCAGCATCATGGAAGCGGAAAGAATCGTTGCGATCGGATTCGCAATGTCCATCCCTGCGATATCCGGCGCGCTGCCGTGGCTCGGCTCATACAGACCGAACTTCGTATCGTTCAGGCTCGCGGACGCAAGCATGCCGATCGATCCCGTTACCATACTTGCCTCGTCGGAAAGAATGTCTCCGAACATGTTCTCTGTCAGAATGACGTCAAACTGTGCCGGATCTTTCACAAGCTGCATCGCGCAGTTGTCTACAAGCATATGCTCCAGCGCGACGTCGGGATAGTCCTTTGCCACCTCTTCCACGACCGCTCTCCAGAGCCTTGAAGAATCAAGTACGTTCGCCTTATCGACGCTCGTCACTTTCTGCCGTCTTTTTCTTGCGATCTCAAATCCTTTCACAGCGATCCTTCGAATCTCGTCTTCGCTGTAAGTCAGCGTATCGACCGCCTTTCTGACGCCGTTTTCCGTAACGGTCCGTCTCTCTCCGAAATAAAGCCCTCCGGTCAGCTCGCGCATAATCAGCATATCAAAACCGCCGCGTCTTACCTCTCCGCGCAGCGGACAGGCGTCTGCCAATTCTTCATAGAGCACCGCTGGTCTGAGATTCGCAAACAGATTCAGCGCCTTGCGGATCTTTAAAAGCCCTGCCTCGGGACGCTTATCCGGCGGGAGCTTATACCACGGCGATTTTGTCGTGTCGCCGCCGATCGAACCCATCAGCACCGCGTCCGCCGCTTTTGCGTCCGCAATCGCTTCTTCCGTCAGAGGAACGCCATGCACATCGATGGAAGCGCCTCCCATCAAAATATCCTTATATGTAATCTCGTGTCCGTAAACGGAAGCGACCCGATCGAGCGCTCCCTTTGCCTGTTTCACGATCTCCGGCCCGATTCCGTCCCCCGGAATGCATACAATATTTAATTTCATTTTTCCTTTACACTCCATTCTCCGTCTGACCCGGATAGATAAACGCAGTATTCCCGCCGACTGACTATCCGTCCGGGCGCAGTATAATATCTTTCGATATTATATCATAAACCCGATATTCTTAACAATGCATAAAATTTATATTTATGATAACGCACAGTTATAATAAAAGTCCCGGATAGCTCATAATATCCGGGACTTTCACTGTCGGTTTTTACTTTTCCTTTTATGCCTCAGAAGCCTTTTCAACCTGCGCAATCGCACTCTTCTGCATCGGAATACGGCAGTTCTTGTTGTTTCCGAATTCCACAATAACGGTATCGTCCGTAATATCGATGACAATGCCGTAAAAGCCGCTCGTTGTCAAAATGCTGTCGCCGATCTCAAGCGCAGATAACATCGCGCCGATTCTTTTCTGCTCCTTTTTCTGCGGACGGATCATCATAAAATAAATAAATGCGAAGATCAGCACAACATATGCTGCCAGAATCAATCCCGAACTCTGAGCGCCTGCTCCTGTCAGTAAAATTCCCATTTTCATTTCCTCCTAAACAAAATTCAAGTACAACGAATATCATACCGAAAAACAGCCGATTCATCAAGTCTTTTCTATCGAATCATGAGGAATCTTTTTCTGCGGAACATTTTCGTCAAAAACTTTCCGCTTCCATACCTGCCAGCTTCCTCTTCTTATAAGCCGCAAATTCTCCCGCATCCAGAGCGTCCCTGATCTCGGTCATCATCGTATTATAGAAATATAGATTATGCAGCACGCACAGCCGCATGCCGAGCATTTCCTTTGCCTTCAGCAGATGACGGATATACGCTCTCGAATAGCGCCTGCATGCCGGGCAGCCGCAGCCTTCCTCGATCGGACGCTCGTCCAGCTCATACTTTGCATTGAACAGATTCAGCTTGCCCTGATTGGTATAGACATGCCCGTGCCGTCCGTTGCGGGACGGATAGACGCAGTCGAAAAAGTCGACGCCCCGCTCCACACCTTCCAGTATATTTGCCGGCGTGCCGACTCCCATCAAATACGTAGGCTTGTCCACAGGCAGATAAGGTACTGCTTCTTCCAATATATGGTACATTTCCTCATGCGTCTCGCCGACGGCAAGCCCGCCTACCGCATAGCCGTCAAGTTCAAGCTCCGCGATCCGCTTCGCATGCTCCACCCTGATGTCTGCAAAAACGGCTCCCTGATTAATGCCGAACAGCATTTGTTTTTTATTGATCGTATCTTCAAGGCAGTTCAGTCTTGCCATCTCGTCGCGGCAGCGCACGAGCCAGCGCGTCGTGCGGTCTACGGAATTCTGCACATAAGCGCGGTCCGCCCGGCTTGACGGACACTCGTCAAACGCCATTGCGATCGTCGACGCCAGATTGGACTGAATCCGCATACTTTCTTCCGGCCCCATAAAAATCTTTCTGCCGTCGATATGGGAATTGAAATAAACCCCTTCTTCTTTGATCTTACGCAGACCGGCAAGCGAAAACACCTGAAAACCGCCCGAATCGGTCAGAATCGGCTTATTCCATGACATAAACCGATGCAGACCGCCAAGCTGTTTAATAATGCGATCCCCCGGACGCACATGCAGATGATACGTATTGGAAAGCTCAACCTGCGTGCCGATACCTTCCAGATCTTCTGTTGATACGGCTCCTTTGATGGCAGCCACCGTCCCGACATTCATAAAGACAGGCGTCTGAATCACGCCGTGCACCGTATGGAATTCTCCGCGCTTTGCACGTCCTTCCTGCTTTAAAAGATGATAATTCTGTTCCGACATATCATATTATAAGCTGTCTACAAACTCTTCCAGACAGATTCCTTTCTCTTTCATTACCGCAGCCGCCTCCTTTCCGACATAGCGGAAATGCCACGGTTCATATTCAATACTCGTTATATATTCTTTTCCCTGCGGATAACGCAGCGTGAAGCCGTACTCATGGCTGTGTTCCTGAAGCCATTTACCCGCCTGCGTCTCGCCAAAGCCGTCGTTTAACGAATAATAGCTGTCGCAGACAATGTCCAGCGCCAGACCGATCTGGTGTTCGCTCGCCCCCGGAACGGTAACTGCCTGCGAGGATATTTTATATGCCTCCATATAACTCATGCCCTTGCCCATATACGCCTTGATCTTGCGGTTAAAAAGCACTTTCTGACGGTTCAGGTCACGGTATGGGGAACAGATCACGAGATTGACGCCGTCATTTTTCGCCCCCTGAAGCATTGCAAGCAGATCGTCAATGATTCTCGCATCACATTTCATAGAGCCTTTGATCGTCCCAAGCTCAAACGTATAATCGTCCGGAATCGGGTGCTGCTTATTGATCAATAAAAGCCTCCAGTCGTCTTTGTCAAATACGACTTCGTCAAGCGCCACTTCCTCGCCGCCTGCTTCCGTCACAGACTCCGCCGCCGCGCTGTTTTCTTCCAAAATCTCATCCAGCGTATACTTGTCGATGTCTTCCATATTTTCCAGCTCGGTGTCTTCATAACCGTCCAGTACATCGTCGTCGTCAAGAACGTCTATCTGCTGCGTTCCGTCATCTTTCTGCGCTTCTTCCGCCTCTCCCCCGGTCGCGCCGCCAACCTCCGAAAGCATCGCCGCGTCTTCTAGCGCAAAAATCATCGACTGCCCGTCAAGCTCCATATCTTCAAAAATCGGAAAAGAAAAGCTGCTGCTCATAACGAAGAAAAGAAATGCCGCGACAATGCAGGCGTGCTTTTTTCCATTGGATACAAAATAATCCGCAATAGAAATACATAGCATTGCAATCAACAGAAACGGCAGCAGAATCCGCCTCATCCACTTATTCTTTTTTCCGAGCCTCGTAAAACGGGATACGAGCTTTTCTTTCGTTGTCTGTTTCATTTTCCTTCCCCATTATGTAAACATGCATATAGATTTATATTATCACATGTTAAAATTTCCGTCAATTCTCCCTTGTCGAACTATGAAAGATTCTTTATACTAAATGCAGGGTTCCAAAACACCGGAACGCAAAAGCAGAGAATGTCTCTTCATTTTTATTTAAAATACAGCAAAAGGAGTTTACAGCATATGGCAGGTTCAATATTCGGAACATGTTTCACAATCACAACATGGGGAGAATCCCACGGAGCTGCGCTCGGCGTTGTCGTAGACGGCTGTCCGGCAGGGCTGCCTCTGTCGGAAGCGGATATTCAAATCTATCTGGACCGCAGAAAGCCGGGACAGACAAAAATTTCCACACCGCGCAGGGAGGCAGATCAGGTACGCATCCTCTCCGGCGTATTCGAAGGCAGGACGACCGGAACGCCGATTTCCCTCATGGTAGAAAATACCTCTCAGAAATCTGCGGACTACAGCGAAATCGCTTCCTATTACCGTCCCGGTCATGCCGATTATACGTTCGACGCGAAATACGGCTTCCGCGACTACCGTGGCGGCGGACGCTCGTCCGGGCGGGAAACGATCGGAAGAGTTGCCGCAGGCGCCATCGCTTTAAAGCTTTTAAAAGAACTCGGCATTGAGGTCTGCGCTTATACAAAATCCATCGGTCCAATCTCCGTACCGGACGGCCGCTTTGACAAAGAAGCCATTTTGAATACTCCTACCGCTATGCCCGACTATATGGCAAACGAGCAGGCGGAAAATTATCTGAAGAACTGCATGATGGAAAAGGATTCGTCCGGCGGCGTTATCGAATGCCTCATCGACGGTATGCCCGCGGGCATCGGCGAACCCGTTTTTGACAAGCTGGACGCACAGCTCGGCAAAGCTATCCTGTCGATCGGCGCCGTCAAAGCGTTTGAAATCGGCGACGGTTTTGCAGTCTCACAGGCAAAAGGCTCCGAAAACAACGACGCGTTCGTTATGTCAGACGGCAGGGTAACAAAAAAGACAAACCATGCGGGCGGCATCCTCGGCGGCATGAGCGATTCCTCGCAGATTCTGCTGCGCGCTTATATCAAACCGACGCCTTCGATTTTCCGCCCGCAGGAAACCGTTAACAAAAACGGAGAAAACATTACGGTAGAGATCAAAGGACGCCATGATCCCGTTATTGTGCCGCGCGCAGTCGTCGTCGTGGAAGCAATGACCGCTCTTGCCGTCGTCGATCTTCTATTTGAACATATGCACGCTAAAATGGACGGGATCAAAGAATTTTACCGGAAATAGCTGCAAAAATATGCCGGACATCAAGACAGGCGGTTTGACATTTATGCCAAGCCGCCTGTTTTATAGTGCGATCAAGCGTTTCCGCTTTTATACTTATGTGTTGCGCATAAATTACGCTTAGTTATTGATCAGCTTACCGCTCTCATCATTCCAGCTATACAGCTTGCGGATCTCTTCGCCTACCTTCTCAGAAGGATGCTCGGACGCGAGCTTTCTCATCGCTTTGAAATGTACCTGCTTGCCTGCGGAAGACATATCAAGCAGGAATTCTTTTGCAAA
>JAGARW010000015.1 GCA_017621975.1 Lachnospiraceae bacterium
CGTAAGATTGGCGTCCGGGAAATCGGCGATTTCCAGACAAAAGCCGCTTTCGGTTAAAAAATCGTCGGTAAATTCTTCCGAAGATCTGACTGGAATATGATCTAAATCAATTTCGTTAAAAGTAAGAAGAAATTGCTCTTCTGCATCAACCTCGCTGCTTTGCGCAGTTTCGGCCGTCTCCTCTTTTTGACAGGCCGACAGAGAAACCGTCGTCAGGAACAGAAAAAGAATGACGGCGGTTGTTCGTTTCATATAAGCTTTCGTTTTCAAGCGGATTTTCAATTCAATTCCCCCTTCGGTTTTAAGGCGCAGCCATAATAGAAATGACTGTAGCTTTTATACTATCATTTGGAAAAAAGGCGGTCAACAGATTTTCCATGAATTTATTACTGACAAAAAGGGAAGAAAGGGACTATAATAGAGACTGTATCAAAGAGGGCGGATTTTTATAAAGCCGCCCGGAAACGAGGTTGGTTATGCGCAGGATTCCAAAGGCAAACGAGATATACAGACATTTTAAGGGGAATTTATATAGGATCGTGACGCTTGCGACGCATTCGGAGACGGGCGAGACGCTTGTTATTTATCAGGCGCTTTACGGCGATTATACCGTATATGCGCGGGAGCTTTCCATGTTTATGAGCCGGGTCGACCGGGAAAAATATCCCGATGCGCAGCAGGAAGACCGCTTTGCGCTTCTGACGCAGATCATAGGTCAGGAAACGGCGAAGGGCGCGCAGGAGAGCGCGGCGACGCCGGAAGAGCAGACGCGGCGGCAGGAGAGCGCGGCGATAGCGGAAGAGCAGACGCGGCGGCAGGAGAGCGCGGCGATAGCGGAAGGACAGACGCGGCGGCAGGAGAGCGCGGCACGGGAAGAGCACATACAGCCGCCGCATGAAACTCCGGCAGCACCGAAAACGCAGGAGCCGCCGCAGAAGACCGCAGACGCAGGGGAAGAACAGGCGCAGCTTGACCCGTTTCTTCTGCAGTTTCTGGATGCGGATACGTACCGTGAAAAGATCAATCTGCTCGCCGCGCTGCGTTCCCGCATTACGGACGATATGATCAATACGATGGCTGTCTCTCTCGATGTGGAAATAAACGACGGGGAGATCGACGACAGATACGAGGCGCTCAAAACCTGCCTGCTTACAATGGAGCGGTATGAGTGCAGCAGACTGCGGTAAAGACCCGGGCGTCAGAATTTTTGTTTTACCGGGCTGTGCCGGAATACACAATTCTGTCATTTCTTGCTCCTACGAAGGATATTAGACTTTCCTGACGTTCCGTCTATATACAGCAATTTTCGGACACGACGTCCGAAAAAGGCGAAGCTGAGTCATGGACGGCGAATCTTTGCCGTTTGCGTGAGTTTCCATGAAAGAGCGCCGGAATGCCCGGAAAGACTTATATCCGAAGCCCCGGAACAGGAAATGACAGATTGTGCCGTTTGCCGCAGGCGATAAAAAAATTTTTGATGCCCAAATCAGATAAAGGGAGAAATCTATGTCAACAAAGGAGAAAAACGCAGGCGCGCGGGGCGTCTCCGCCCCTCCGCCTTTGCCGCTCGGCGATCTGGTAGAGCCGCTGCTTTTGTGGTATGACCGCGCGCACCGGAGTCTTCCTTGGAGGGAGGAGCCGACGCCTTACCGTGTCTGGATTTCCGAGATCATGCTTCAGCAGACTCGTGTGGAGGCGGTAAAGCCGTATTACGACCGGTTTCTGCGCGCCCTGCCGGATATCCGGCATTTGGCGGAAGCACCGGAAGAAGAGCTTTTGAAGCTTTGGGAAGGGCTTGGCTATTATAACCGCGCGCGAAATCTGAAAAAGGCGGCGATCATGATAGAAGAGACGTACGGCGGGCAGATGCCGGACGAGTACGAAGAGCTTTTAAAGCTGCCGGGGATCGGCAGCTACACGGCTGGAGCGATCGCTTCGATCGCGTTCGGTCAGCCGGCAGCCGCAGTGGACGGCAATGTGCTGCGGATCATCGCAAGGGCGACCATGGACGACGGCGATATTATGGATCAGAAGGTGCGCAGAAGAGTGGAAAAAGACCTGCTCGCCGTGATGCCGCAGGGACGCGCGGGAGATTTCAATCAGGCGCTGATGGAGTTGGGCGCAACGGTATGCATTCCAAACGGCGCGCCGAAATGCGCAGAATGCCCGTGGCACGACAGATGCCGGGCAAGGATAGAAGGGCGGATATCGGAATATCCGAAAAAATCCCCCAAAAAGCCCCGCGTCATAGAAGAAAAGACGATTCTTGTCATTCAGGACGAAAACCGCACCGCGCTGCGTAGGCGTCCGTCCAGAGGACTTTTGGCGGGTATGTATGAATTTCCGTCCCTGCCGGGACACCGGCCGGAAGAAGAGGTCCTTTCTTATCTGAATACGCTCGGCTATCGGGCGATCCATATCAGACGGCTGGAAGACGCAAGGCATATTTTTACGCACAGGGAATGGGATATGATCGGCTACGCCGTCCGGGTGGACGAGCTGGATCGTCCCGAGTTTGAAGGAAACGCGCCGTTTTTATTTGCGGAAAACGGCGAAACGGAAGAAAAATATCCGATTCCGTCCGCATTTTCCAAATACGCGCAGTATATCAGGCTGCGGCTTGGAACGGAAAGGCTGAAGGAAGGAGAACAAAATAATGGAGGTAAGTCGTTGTGAAACTATTAACAATCACGGTGCCGTGCTATAATTCGCAGGACTATCTTGATAAGTGCGTACAGTCGCTGCTCGCGGGAGGGGAGGATGTGGAGATCCTGCTCGTGAACGACGGTTCGACAGACGGCACGCAGGAGATCGCGGAGCGCTACGCCGCGCAATACCCGACGATCGTCCGTGCGATCAACAAAGAAAACGGCGGACACGGCTCGGCGATCAACACAGGCATCGAGTATGCCTCGGGATTATATTTCAAAGTGGTCGACAGCGACGACTGGGTGAAAGAGGACGCTTATCAAAAAATACTGGACACGCTGCGGGAGCTTGCGGGAGGAAGCCGTGTGCTCGATCTGCTGGTCAGCAATTTCGTTTATGAAAAGGCGGGAGCAAAGCGCGGAAAGGTGATGCAGTACCGCCACGCGTTCCCGGAAGGCAGGATATTCGGATGGGAAGAGATGCGCCATTTGCGGAAAGGGCATTATATTTTGATGCATTCCGTCATTTTCCGTACGAAGCTTCTGCGGGAGTGCGGCCTGAAACTGCCGGAGCATACGTTTTATGTAGACAATCTTTTTGTATTTGAGCCGCTTCCTTATGTAAAGAACCTTTATTATCTCGACGTGAATTTTTACCGTTATTTTATCGGCAGGGACGATCAGTCGGTCAACGAAAAGGTGATGATTTCCCGCATCGACCAGCAGCTTCAGGTGAACCGCCGCATGATCGATTATATGTCGGGGCTGAATCCGAAAAAGCTGAACCGGAAAGTATATCATTATATGATGAATTATCTGGAGATCATTATGACGGTATCGTCGATCATGCTCATCCGCGCCAATACAAAGGAGGCACTCCAGAAAAAGAAAAGCCTCTGGGCGTATCTGCGCCAGAGGGATATGTTTTTGTATTACAGACTTCGCTACGGCATTATCGGCGGGACGATGAATCTGCCGGGACGGGGCGGCAGAAAAATATCCGTCGAAAGCTATCGTATCTGTCAGAAAATTTTTAAGTTTAACTGACGAGGGAGCGGAGCATTGCGGCGGGCGGTTTTCAAAGCAAACCGCCCGCCGCGCCGTATCTGTCAGCATTTTTCCCAGCCGTGATCAATTTTCCGTTCCAGTTCGTCGAAGGATTTCAGTCCGCTTAAAGCGTCGTAGCTTTCCACACAGGAAGCGCCCGTCGCGGCTGCGAGCTGCATACACCGCGAAAGGGGCATGCCGCCGAGCATTGCCGTCAGGAACGCAGCGATGCTGGTATCTCCAGCGCCTGTTCCCGATAAAATCTTCTGCGGGCGATAGCTTCGCTCAAAGCCTTCCTGATCCGCCCATGCGTCGGGATCGACGCCCGCGCGCTCTCCGATCTGCGCCAGCGCTTCCTTTGACGCAGTCCGAAAATACATTCCAGGCGCGCCGCATTTGATTAATATTACCTTTGCTCCCATAGCCAGCAGTTCTTCCGCCAGCGGTTTTATATCCCTGTCAACGTCGAGAACTGCGGTCACGTCTCCGCCGCCGGCTCTTTGTATCCATTCCCCGTAACGCTTTCGATCCAACATAAAGCAGAGCTCCTCCGCGCTGGGAACGAAGAAATCCACATAGGGCAGGACTCTTGTCAGAATCTTTTTCCAGTCGGCTCTGCCCGCTTCAGAGGATGCGTCTACCGCGGCCATATCC
>JAGARW010000125.1 GCA_017621975.1 Lachnospiraceae bacterium
ACATATTTTATTCTTTTTTGTCTCTTATTTTATAATTTTGCCGATCTATCTTACGCCATTTTTGTTTTTATTTGTATATTTTGTGTTTAATTTTTGTAAAATCTGCGCGCGTTTTATTTATTTTTTATTCCATCCTGCTCAATAAACGAAAGCAGTTCTTCCATACTCTTGCCGCCCGTCAGACGATGCTCCCCATTTAAAAGTATCACAGGTACGCGCTCCAGACCGTATTTTTCCACAAGCGCCGGATACAGCCCAGCGTCCGTCATCTGCGCCTTGATCTGCGGACTGCACGCCGCAATATGCTGAGCGAGAATAACCGTTTCCGCACAGTAATGGCAGGCAAGCGAAACAAAAATCTGTACGCTCCTCTTTCCCTGAATTGCCCGAATCCGGTCTTTTACCGCCTCTTCCAGAGGCTGCCCGGGACCCGCCGCATTATAAAATGCGATCACAAAAGAATTGATCTCCTGTCCGCCCGGAATGCCGCGGAACGAAATACCGCTGAACTTCGTTCCCTCCAGATAAAGCCCCGTTACCGGATATAAGTCCCCGCATTCCATTTCTTCCTCAAGCGCAGGAGCCTCTCCCGGCTCATACAGTTCCAGATGAAGCCGCGGGCTGATCCGGGCAAACGCCTTCAAAAAAGCCGCAAGTTCCATACACTTACGATCCGCGCAGTCAACGACCGCGCGCAGCCATACATCCTGCGTCAGCTTTGCCATAACGGAAGCAATCTGCTCTTTCACAGCCTCGTTTAAAAGAGGGCTTTCCGACGGGATTTCCGCAAATTTATGTTCGTCCATATCTTCCTCCATTCCGAAGCGTCTCGCAGCCTTCCTTCTATAATCTGCCTACAAGGTCGAGACTCGGCATCAGCGTTTCTTCTCCCGGTTCCCATTTTGCAGGACATACCTGATCGCCGTGTTCTTCTACAAATTTGGCGGCGCGCAGTACACGAAGCAGCTCTTTCGCGTTTCTGCCGATTCCCATATCGTGCACTTCATATGCCTTGATTTTTCCTTCCGGGCTGACAATGAATGCCGCACGCAAAGCCTGTCCTGCTTCCTTTACGAGTACGCCGAACTCCTTTGACAGCTTCCATGCCGTGTCCGCCAGCATCGGATACTGAATCGACCGAATCGTCTCAGAGGCGTCCGCCCATGCCTTGTGTACGAACTCGCTGTCTGTAGAAACGGAATATACTTCGCAACCTTCCTGATTAAATTCCTCGTAATGTTCCGCCAGATCCTTCAGCTCCGTAGGGCATACGAAAGTAAAATCTGCAGGATAAAAGAAAAACAGACTCCATTTCCCGATCATATCCTCTTTTGTTATCGTTTTTATTTTTCCGCATACGTATGCCTGCACGGAAAATTCTCCGATTTCTCTCCCGATACAATGATGATGTTTCATATCTTCCTCCATTCCGAAGCGTTTTCTGCAAAGAAACGCGGACAAAATTTCAGATTTTGTCCTGCGATAAAAAGAATTTGCGACGCTTCTCCTTACTTTTTTTATACAATATCATGACTTTTTTGTCAAAAATTATTTGCTCTCTTGTCAAACTGCACATACTTACTATATAATACAATCATCATTTTCGACGAAAAGGAGGATTTCTGAAATGGAGGACAAAAAATTAAATATTTCCAACATGAACGGCACGACAGACGATGCAAGCCAGACATGCGGTATTACCGACATGAACTGCGTGGAAAACGGCAGCGAAACGTCGGCGGCTTCCATCACAAACATGAACAGCGTTTCCGGTGAGGACGACAAGACATGCGGTATCACCGATATGAACTGCCTTGGAAACGAATAAGCGAAACGGACAAAAAAACAGACGGGACTTGGGGGAGTCCCGTCTGTTTTTGTATTTTATAAGATCCGGATGCCTGAAGCCCTTATTTCAAACGAATCTTGTCAAACCGCGCAATTCATTTCATTTCCTGTGACTGCGCAGGATATTAGCCTTTCTTAGTGTTCCGTCAATGTGCAGCAATTTTCGGACACGATGTCCGAAAAAGGCGAAGCTGAGCCATGGATGGCGAATCTTCGCCGGTTTCGCCCGCTTTTCTCAGATTAATACCCGGAACGCTTAGAAAGCCTTATATCCGAAGCTCTGGAACAGAAAATGAAATTTTTGCGCAGTTTGACAAAGCATCATAAAAATAAGGGCTTTGGGCGCCCGAATCACCTGTTTTACGAAGCCTCTGTAAACAATCTTCTGTAAACGCACGCCCCGATCAGCGCCTGTCCGGTCTCATTCGGATGCAGTCCGTCGACCAGATAGGACGCCTGCCTGCTCGAAAAGTCAAGCTCCGGCTCATTAAACAGATCGATCACACGGATTCCCCAAAACGCAGCCATTTCCCGAATCGCAGACGCATATTCGTTCAAGCAATAGCCGCTTTTGTTTCTCCGCATATAGCCTACGCGCCGCAGCGGCGTCATAAAGACGATTTCAGCATCGGGATACATTTGCTTCAGTCCGCACATCAGAAGATTCAGACTGCCGTAAAACGTATCCGGCGTCATGTCGCCGATCTTTCCGATCGCCGTTCCCTGCTCGTTATAACCGCCGTAATCATTTGTCCCGCCAAGCACAAGAATCAGATTGGCGTCCCGCTCCATCGCCGAATAGCGGTCGATCAGTCGATCCGGATGCTCTCCCGCAACATTCGAGCCGTTCCAGCCGTAATTATTCAATACTGCGGCTCCCGCTTTCGCACTTACAATATTGGGAAATGACAGCGACGTATCGGCAAGCTTATCCCCGTAGGTAATGCTGTCCCCAAGCGCATTGATCTTGATCTCGCCCGGAATGGAAACGCTCTTCCATTCAGACGGCCCCAAAACCGTATACGTCTCTATATTGTTTTCCTGCACATATCCGATCATGCCGACATAATAAATCTGCAGCCAGCCGTTATCCGTTTTTCCTGTTGCGATCGCAGGCTGCCCCTTCTTCAGCGTGCCGATCACCTGCTGAGGCTCAGTCGGCAGGATATGTACCTGCGCGTCTTCTTTCATCGACACATACGCCGCATAAGGCGTTACGGGAGACGATGAATCCTGTATACCGGAAGCGGAGGCGGCGTCCGCCGCCTCCGTCCCTGTAGCTACGCTCTCTGTTGCGGACACGCATCCG
>JAGARW010000016.1 GCA_017621975.1 Lachnospiraceae bacterium
AAAGATCAGAAGGATTCGTTTGGCACCGTACTTAAAACGCGTAGTGGAGCACATCATACCAAGCGTTCCGATCACGATCAATACTGTTTTCAATGTGGCATATGGAATATTATTTTCAAATAACATGGCAGACTCCTTCATTCAGCCAATAATCAGACCATTTTGTTTTATACGCTTCGTATTTTCCGCGCGGGATCGCAATTTTACACGTCTCGTCGATGATCAGATCATGTCTTGTAATTTCCGTGATATAGCGCAGATTTACCGCAAAAGAAGAGCCTACGGGAAGAATCTCCTTATGCGTAAGCAGCCCGGCGACGGCGCTTTTGAAGGTGCCGTTAAAGGTTGAACTGTTTATGACGGAACCGTCTCTCATATGATAGCAGATCAGCCGTCCGGTACGTTCCGCATAACGGATATCCTGTATCGGAAGCATTCGAATCGAACGGGCCGTTCTAACCGCGACAGCGTTTTTATGAAATTGGATAAAACGGTCGACCGCTCTGTCAAGGCAATGGAACAGCGAACCTGCGTCTATCGGCTTTAACAAATAATGAAACGCTTCTACCGTATAAGAGTCTACGGCAAAATCGGGAGAAGTCGTCAAATAGACGATCATTCCTTCATCTCCCGATTCACGGAGGGCAGAGCCTAATTGTATGCCGCTCATCCGCGGCATAATAATGTCCAATATATATAAATCAAATCTGTTATATTCCTCGATAAAATTCAAAAGCTCATTTGCAGAAGCGAAAACGGACAAGGTAAGCGATCGATCAGACCTCGTCAGATTATATTCCCGAATCAGCTCTATCATCATATCACGGCTTTTCTTTTCATCATCACACACAGCGATCCGCATTTTTCATACCTTTCTGCGACAGTTTTCCGGTTTACCGGATAAATGTCTGCTGAATTTACAATAAATTGTACAAAATTTACAATTTGGTTCCAAAAAGCCTGTTTCTTTTGGTAGAATCATAGAATAAAAGATACGCGTATGTCAATAGAAAAAAATAACTGATAACTTTCAGGCGAAAGAGATAGGAGAGAGAGACAATGGCAAGCTGCAATAACGTAAGACCGTGCCCCTGTACCTTTGATTGCCCAAGACACGGAAAATGCTGCGACTGCGTGGCGCATCACCGGGATCATAACGAAGGTGTGCCCGGCTGCTTTTTTTCAACAGAAGCAGAAGCGACATACGACAGAAGCATAGAGGCTTTATGTCGTGACAAGGGGATTTTATAAAGAAAAAAGGCAATCATTTTTATTTATGGGAGGAAAAAATAATGGAAAAACCGATTTTTACAGGATTATCGCATGTATGTATTTTTGTGGACGATGTGGAGAAAGCGTTCCGATATTACGAAAGGATTCTCGGCGCAGTTCCAAATCAGCATATTCCGCATTGGAAAAATAAAGGATTTTTTCAGGCGGGAGGATTTCTTGAGGAAGCGGAGGAAGCAGAGGTTTCGATTGGGTTTATGGACGTTCCGGGAACGAAATTTACGATCGAGCTGATGTGCTACCATTACCCGGAAGGACGCAAAGAGCCGGTCATTTTCAAAGCGAATGATATCAGCGGCGCAAGACATGTCGCGCTGAAGGTAATTAATATCGAAGAAGCCTTCGAATATATCAAAGCGCAGCCGGACGTAACGCTGATTAACACGACGAAAGACTATAAAGTATATCAGATCAGTAAAACGGAGCCTTCCGACTTTTATTATTTTGACAAGGCAAAGGAAAACGATCTGTCGGCAAAGCAAAAAGCTGCGGATATTTTAGGAAATACAAAGTATTTTTATTTTATTGATCAATATGGTCTGCAATGGGAATTTGAACAGGGACATACGGATATCGGGGATTAAACGAAAAGAAACGCATATGATACTATGATAATATTCTCTATTATGGGATTATTATAAACTCTATAAACTCCATGAACGGATGCGGGCATCTGTAAAATGCCCGCGTTTGTTTGAAAGTATTGCCATAGCATAATAATAACATAAGTAAATTCAAGTAAAAGAGATATTAAGAGATACATAACTATTCGCAAAAGAACAGTTTAACGAATAGTTGCATGAATATTTCACAACTAAACTTTATTTCACGATTTCTTCCGAATCCAGCACGATTGTAAACGGACCGTCATTGACAAGGCTTACTTTCATATCAGCGCCAAAACTGCCATGCTGTACATGCGGACATTCTTTTTCACAAAGAGTTATCATGTATTCGTATAATGTGTTTGCATGTTCCGGTGAGCCTGCTTTAATAAAGCTTGGTCTGTTTCCTTTCCGGCAATCAGCATATAAAGTAAATTGTGAAATCAGCAAAATTTCACCGTCAACATCACGAAGCGATAAATTGGTTTTTCCATCGGCATCTTCGAAAATACGCAGATTAAGCATTTTTTGTACCATTTTTTCAGCAATCTGTTTCGTATCGGAATCACAGATTCCGACAAGAACAACATAACCTTTATTAATAGCGCCAATGATTTCACCGTCAACGGAGACGCTTCCGTTTAATACGCGTTGGATTACAAACTTCATTTATTATTCTTCCCTCTTCTATTTAATTTCTGAATTTGTTATTTCTTTAACAATATTATAAAACGATCTGAAACCATTTATTTATTATTGGTACTTTAGTCAGTTGCATTCGTTCTTACTCTGTCGATTTTTCATTCTCATTCTCTGTATTCCGGTCGGCAATTTTACGATCTGCAGTATTTGGGTCGACAGGATTCATTGCTGCCCCTTTATTTTTTCGTTTTAACAGAACCCATGAATCACCAGAACCAATTTGCCCGCTGTTGCTTTCTGATGGAGTGGATTTTTCTTTTTTCTTATTTCTGGGACGAGGCTCATACTTGATAAAAACGCCGTTTTCATCAATGCTGCGGACTGCAATATATTCCTTTGTAGCAGTCGGAAGCGATTTTTCTTCCAGCCTGCGGTTTGTCATAGCGCGGATACCTGCGTAAATAACAGCGAAAACGGGTACGCCGATCACCATTCCTATTACACCGAGCAATCCTCCAAAAACCGTAATGGAAAAAATAACCCAAAAACTATTCAGCCCGGTAGAATCACCAAGTATTTTCGGTCCCAATATGTTTCCGTCAAATTGCTGTAGAACAAGAATAAAAATAATAAAATAGAAGCATTGAAGAGGATTAACCATTAAAATAAGAATCGCACTTGGAATGGCTCCCATGTATGGTCCGAAAAATGGAATTACATTTGTTACGCCGATAATGACGCTGATTAAGACCGGATAAGGAGTTCCCATAAGGCTTGTTCCAAAATAACAGATGATTCCTATAATAATAGAATCTACTATTTTACCGCTGATAAATCCGATAAAGGTTCTATGGATAAAACGGACGTTTGATACAAATACATTTGCAGTATCAATACTAAAAAAGGAATAAATCATCTTTTTGCCCTGACCTGCAAAATTTTCTTTTCCTGCCAGGAGATAAACAGAAATAATGAAGCCAATCAGCAGGTTCCACAATGCTTTCGCCACGCCGATTACGCTTCCAATCAGCCCGCTCGAAACAAGACGGAGCAAAGCGTTTGCCTGTGGAAGCAGATCAGACGTCACCCATTCTTCAACCTTATAGGAATAACGGGTTAGCAATGCATTTGCCGCCGATTCCAAATCAGGATTATTATCGAAAATATCCAAAATCCATTTATTCAAGTTCTGAATATAGTATGGGAACTGCAATATAATGCTCTGAATACTGTTAATGAGCTGCGGTATTAAAATTGAAAAGAAACAATAAAGACAAAGCAATACAAAAATAATCGTAATAAAAATGCCGATCTTCCTCAAATTCTTTTTTGTCTTAGCGCTGAAATTTTCTTTTTCTGTATGAGCTACGGCAGCAAATGCAGGATACAGCAGATTTTTTTCGATATGATTCAATACCGGAGATAAGACATACGCAAGTACAAAACCATCCAGAACAGGCATTGTAATGCCAAGCAGCATATGAATTCCGCTCCAAAGATTACTGCGATGAAATATGAAATAATAAAAACAAATGCCTGCGCAAACAACAAGGAATGCCGTAATTCCCCAATATAAGTATTTCTTGTCCCAGCGAAATTTCATGAACAAAAGCTCCTTTCTCCAAAGTATTTATATTATAGCATAAAAAATAGAAAATTAATGAAAATATTTGTTAAAAAAGGTATAATTACAGTATGGAAAACAGACAAAATTATCACGAACAAGAAAATAAAAAAAATATATTGCAGATGCGGGAAGTTCTCGCTTCGCTCCCACCCTTTTGCAAGCAGTTTTTTCGCGGTATTGAAAACCAAACTTCCGCACGGACAAGGCTTGCTTACGCTTATGACATCAGACTTTTCTTCGAATTTCTTCACGAAACGAACGGGATTTTCAGAAAAATGGATATTGTGGATTTTCCACTTGAAGTGCTGGACCAGATATGCCGGGAAGATATTGAAGAATACATGGAATATCTCTCGCTCTATGTAAGAGACGGTCAGGAGATCACAAATAACGAACGCGGAAAGGCACGAAAGCTCGCTTCTCTGCGCAGCTTTTATAATTATTATTTTCGAAATGAATTGATTCAGACCAATCCTCCTTCTCTTGTCCCAATGCCGAAACAGCATGAAAAAGAAATCATACGCCTTGATCCGAATGAAGTGGCTATTTTACTCGACCAGGTTGAAGCCGGCAGTAAACTTACGAAAAGTCAACTGAGGTTTCATGAGAAAACAAAGGTGCGTGATCTCGCGCTTTTAACACTTTTACTTGGAACCGGTATTCGTGTGTCCGAATGCGTCGGTCTGAATATCGAAGACGTTGATTTCGATAATATGGGAATCAAGGTACGCCGAAAAGGCGGTTACGAAGATGTTGTTTATTTTGGAGAAGAAGTTGAAGAAGCGCTGCTCTCTTATCTGGAAGAAAGAAAACACATTATTCCGAATGAAGGTCATGAAAGCGCTCTTTTTCTTTCACTGCAGAACAGACGGATTACAGTGCGTGCAGTCGAAAATCTTGTTAAAAAATACGCGTCGCTCGTAACAGGCTTAAAGAAGATCACACCTCACAAGCTCAGAAGTACATACGGTACTACGTTATATCAGGAAACAGGAGATATTTATCTGGTAGCGGATGTGCTTGGACATAAAGACGTCAATACAACCCGTAAACATTATGCGGCAATGAAGGATGCCAATAAGCGAAAAGCGGCAAAAACAATACGCTTGAGAGAGGACCTATAAATGTCCTTCTCTCAGCATTTTATTCTTCCCCCAACTGCCGATAATCTGCAATGCGGGAATCAGCGTTTTAGCATCCTCGGTCAACGAATATTCTACGTGAGGAGGGATCATATCATATGCAACCCGCTGTACAAGCCCGTTTTTTTCTAAATCCTGTAATGTTCTTGTCAGCATAATATTCGTAATCCCATTCAAACTTCGTTTTAATGCATTATAACGAATTGTTTCCTGCTTTGATAATTTCCAAATCACTGGCAGTTTCCACTTTCCTCCAATTATTTCTAATGCATAAATAACAGAACATTTTTCTGCGGAAAGCTCCGGCAGTTCATTTTCGGAATAGGTTTTCTGCATATCGTTTTCTCCCATTTGTATTCGTCAAATTTTTCTTTCAACCATCCGGCTAAAATCCCAGTTCTTCATTGATTAGAACGATTTCCATATCTATATCATTCATTTTCTTCCATTGAATGAGCAATCCGTTACAAATGCGTTCGGGACTAAAACAGTTATGACAGCCGCCGTCAAGAACGGCACACGGCGTATGAAGTCCGAGACGTTTTGCATTCATAGGAGCCGCTATATTTCGGACTCTCCAAATGGCTTTTTCTAAATCAGGAACAATTTTATTAACGCCAATAATATAGTATACCTTCTTATGTCCAAATAGAGATCCGGAGATCCGGTTTCCCGTACCGTCCAGATTTACAATGATACCATCCTCTGTAAGCGCATTCACAGAAGTAAGAAATACGTCGGTTGTAAGACACTCTTTTGCAATCCTGAGGAAGTCGTCATTATCAACGCTTTGTTTCGGGTCAGTAACCGTGTTATTTTTTGACAATATCTCATAAAGGCGCATTTGGTTCATTGTTTCCGAATCTCCAAATCCAATCGTTACATTTCTCAGATTTGCCCTTAAATACGCTGTCGCCTCTTCTTTCGTTTCAAAAAAGCTTACTTCATAACGATTCTTTTTAAGCATATGTATTATATTGTTTAATTTCATATCGTTTCCTCCGCTTAATGAAGGCATTTATCTCATCTTCGCTCATTCAATATGCCTTTATTTTAGTATTTAGATGGAATCATAGTAGTACAAAGCTTTGTTATAGCATATGATAGTACAAAGGGAAATGAAATACAAGCACACACATTTTTGTGCCTTAATATATAGATCGGAATAGATAAAGATAAAAAGAAAAATACGATATGATATTAATTTGAATTTGTGTATCCGGTTTAGAGATATGCCCCAAAATATATAACAAAATATGACAGCGTCGATGTACAGGGGCAGCGCTGAAGATGCTTTCGAACAAACGAGGGCATATAAAATGCCCGCATCTGTTCTTAGAGTTTAAATAGGTTGGAGTTTATAATAATCTCATATAGAGAATATTATCGCAGTATCATACAAAAAATCTTCGTATAAAGTTATTATACAGATTATTGTACAGATTCAGCCGAATAGTAAGGTACAACAAGATACATACCTGTTTTGATAGTATCATTTTCATTCAAAGAATTGATCTGACACAGCTCTTTGATATAATCCTCGACTGTATCATAATGATCTCCCATATGTGTCTTTGCTATTGACCACAGAGTATCACCTTCTGTCACCGGAATACTCGCATAATATTTATATTCTGTCTGTATATTATGTTCTTTTGCATTTGATAAAAAGCTGCCTGCGGAAACAGAAAGAGAAAGAGCAAAGCAAACTGTTAAAATAAAAAGCAATATATTTTTTCTGCGTTCCCGCTGTCTTCTAATTCTATTATTTCGAATTCGTCTCTCGCTCATTTTCTTTTCCTCCTATATTATGGAAATTTTCTTTAGAACGCCCATTACGATATGTTTTCATCAATTCGAACGTCTGTTGCGAACATTCGTTCCTTGTAATGGTATTATATCGAACGTATTTTCTAATGTCAATACTTTTAAACGAAAAAATCGAACAAATATTTGGAATATATGTTTGCTTTTTTCGTTTTTCTGTGATAAACTGAACATAGTAAACATGATGTCGATCGGAGGTAATGTCTATGGGATATGGTAAAATTACTGCCAAACAAAAAGAAATTTTAGAATATATTAAAGAAGAAATTTTACAGCGGGGCTATCCGCCTGCCGTACGTGAGATTTGTGAAGCCGTTCATTTAAAATCTACTTCTTCCGTACATTCCCATTTGGAAACATTAGAGAAAAACGGCTACATACGAAGAGATCCTACGAAACCCCGTGCGATAGAGATCTGCGACGATTCTTTTCAGATGGTCAGGACGGAAATGGTCAGTCTCCCGGTGATCGGTACGGTCGCGGCAGGTCTGCCGATTCTTGCAGAAGAAAATATTACGCACTACTTTCCGGTTCCCGCCGATATTGTTCCTAAGGGCGACCCTTCTTTTGTCCTGAAAGTAAAGGGAGATTCTATGATCAATGCCGGTATTTTCAGCGGCGACCAGATTTTTGTCCAGACATGCAGCACTGCCCGCAACGGAGATATGATCGTCGCGCTGATCGACGATTCTGCTACAGTAAAGACCTTTTATAAAGAGGACGGTCATATAAGGCTTCAGCCGGAAAACGATACAATGGAGCCGATCATTGTAGATGACTGTCAGATTCTTGGCAAAGTATACGGGATTTTCCGATTGTTCCAGTAATGAACGAGCCTTTTAAGGATTTGATTTTAGAACATAGAGATGAAGTATGAAAGCTTGGAGAAGATTAGATTTCTATGAAAGCAAAAATGCAGTCAGGGATACGCTTTTCACTTCGCGTTCCTGACTGCGCTTATCAAGCTTCTTATTCCAATTCTTTTTTGTCGATCAGCCTGCCGTCTCTCCATATCCTGTCCAGATCATAAAAAAGTCTGTTTTCTTTATCAAAGATATGGACGATAATATCACGATAGTCCATGAGAATCCAGTTGGCGGCGTCATAGCCCTCTGTCTGCTTTAAAGGCAGTCCGGCTTTGGCAAGCGCTTCTTCTACATTGTCTGCAAGCGCCTGAATCTGGCTTCTGTTTGTACCGTTTGCAATGATAAAATAATCTGCAAGCGTAGAAATTTCACTAATATCAATAATATGAATGTCTTCCGCTTTTTTATCTTCTAAGGCGTCGATAGCGATCTTTACGAGTTCTTTTGCTGTTTTCATCCTTATTTCACCTCTTTATAATAGTCATAAGTTTTCTGCGTCATCGGATCAATATCGCTTTTGATCGTTTCCAGATAAACAAGCGTATCCTCCAATATTTTAAGCAGCGCCCGGTCAAGATCCTCAAACGCCAGTTTACGGATCGCTGCAAGATTCGGCGCCTGCTTACGGTTCGGTTCAATATAGTCTGCAATATATATGATTTTTTCGAGCTTTGTCATACCGGGTCTTCCGGTCGTATGGTTCAGGATCGCATTGATGACATCCTTATCTCTGACCCCATAACGCTCCATAGCCAGAAAACTTCCTACCTTAGCATGCAGTAAAAATGGATTTTTTCCTTCTATTTTATTGACATGAATATTATGTTTCTCGCAGATTTTTAACTTTTTAGAATTATCGATGCATTTCGCACAGTCATGCAAAAGCCCTGCTAATTCAGCGTTTTTTATATTTTCACCATGACACATAGCAAGGCAGCTTGCCGTATAGGCAACGCCAAGCGTATGCTCATATCGTTTTGCATCCAGTGTCTTTTCCATTGCTTTTCGAATTTTTCCAATATCCGCCTGCTTCAGCTTCATAATAATCAACGCTCCCGTATTTTCTTTTATTCAACATTGGTAAAAACGATTTCTCTCAATATATTGCTCCACCGCTTTTGGTACAAGTCCGTGAATCGGTCTGCCTGCCCGAACCGCTTCTCTGATCTCGGAAGATGAAATATCCACATGATCGACCGCCGCCAGCCTGATCCGTGCTCCGTAAGTTTCTTCTAAATAAAAGGATTTCTTTTTTAACTCCTCCAAAGAAACGCCGATCCGGTAAGCGGCAAGAATCGTCACAGCTTCAAAAATGCTGACAGGGTCTTTCCAGTTCTCAATCGAAAAGAGCGTATCGGCGCCTATAAGGAAATAAAATTCCGTTTCGGGATTTCGTTTCTGCAGCTCGCGGATCGTTTCATGCGAATATGAATTTCCGTTTTTTTCGATTTCAATAGCAGAAACTGCAAATTCAGGATACTCTGAAATTGCAAGCCGTACCATTTCCATCCGTATCTCTGCAGGAAGAATCTCATTTTGCTTCTTCATATAAGAAACTCCGCTCGGAATAAATAAAACCTGATCTAACTGCGCCGTTTCCAACGCTTTCTGCGCCAAATGCAAATGCCCATAGTGAATCGGATTAAATGTTCCGCCAAGAATACCGACTTTTTCCATGCGCCCTCCATGTTGATTATCTGATTGCTTTTTAGTGGTTCGCAAACGAATTTTTATAACGGCAGTAAGATTTTTGGATGATCCTTGTCAGGTTTATAGAGCACGATCTTTTTCCCGATGACATGTACAACGGTAGAATGGGTTCTGTCCGCCAGTGCCCCGGCAATCTCACGCGGGTCATCCATACAGTTTTTGAGCACTGCGATCTTAATGAGTTCTCTTCGGTTGAAAGCTTCTTCGACTGCTTTTGTTACCTCCGGTGTCAGGCTCATCTTGCCGATCTGGAAGATCGGATCAAGCGTGCTTGCCAGTCCTTTTAAATATGCGCGCTGTTTGCTTGTTAATGTCATACTCTTATCTCCTATTTATAATAATCAAAAGAAAGTCCATACATACGCACAGTATTGCCTTCCTGAATGCCAAGTGCTTCCAACTGTTCCAAAATACCGGTATCCTTTAGAAAATTCTGAAAAAATGCAAAGCCCTTTTCACTTTCCAGATTGGTATAACCGAGCATTTTTTCAATACGGGGACCTTCTACAACATATTCGTCCGCCGCTTCGTCATACGTAACGGAAAACGGTTCGTTGCCATACGGAATTTCCGTTTCAGGAAAATATTCCTGCTCAAAAATCACCGGTTTATCATCCATCGTTGCCAGAATACCGCTCACATGATACAAAAGTTCTTTTACCCCCTGTCCGCTGACAGCGGAGATCGGAAATACTTTGATTCCCTTTGGTTCAAATTCCGCTCGAATTTTTGCAACGGGATCGTCCTGTGATACAATCGCATCGATCTTATTTGCAGCAATGATTTGAGGACGCTGCGCCAGCTCAATATTATAATTTTCCAGTTCTTTGTTAATTGCATAAATATCGGCGATCGGGTCTCTTCCCTCTGTCGACGCGGCGTCTACAATATGAATGATTACTTTCGTACGCTCAATATGACGCAGGAATTCATGACCGAGTCCGATTCCTTCCGACGCTCCTTCGATCAGCCCCGGAATATCGGCAATGACAAATCCGTTTGCATCCTGCAGGTCAACAACGCCGAGATTCGGGTTTAAGGTTGTAAAATGATAATTCGCGATTTTTGGTCTGGCATTGGTCACGCGTGATAAAAGCGTAGATTTCCCAACGTTCGGGAATCCTACGAGTCCAACATCGGCAATAACCTTTAATTCCAACAAAAGCTCCAGTTCCATTGCCGGCTGTCCCGGCTGCGCATATTTCGGCGCCTGCATCGTAGACGTTGCATAATGTTGGTTGCCGTTGCCGCCGCGGCCGCCCTTTAACAAAATCTGCCGTTTATTATCGCCTGACATATCGGCGATTACTTTGCCGCTCTCCGCCTCTTTGATGACCGTCCCGGCAGGAACCTTAATAATAATATCCGCGCCGTCTTTTCCGCGGCAGTTGCGTTTTCCGCCAGTCTCACCGTCCTGCGCCTTGTATTTACGAATATGGCGAAAATCCGTGAGGGTGTTCAGTCCTTCGTCCACGACAAAGATAACGTCGCCCCCGCGGCCGCCGTCTCCGCCGTCAGGGCCGCCGTTCGGTACATATTTTTCACGGCGGAAGGAAACATGTCCGTCTCCGCCTTTTCCGCTTCTCACATAAATCTTCGCTCTATCCGCAAACATATCTGCCTCCAGTGTTTCAATCTTCTTTTTGTCCGCGTCGGCGCGCGGTCCTAGAACCTTCCGCGCATACCATAAACGCCATCTGCTGATAGTAAAAAGGCTTCAAACAAGAGCTGTTTGAAGCCTGATTCTTCGGATTATTGTTCTACAGGATAAACGGAAGCCTGTTTCTTATCTCTTCCTTTTCTTTCAAATCTCAGAACACCGTCAACGAGTGCGAATAACGTATCGTCTCCGCCCTTTCCTACGTTGACGCCCGGATGAATCTTAGTACCGCGCTGTCTGAATAAGATGTTTCCTGCCTTTACGAATTGTCCGTCAGCTCTCTTTGCGCCAAGTCTCTTGGATTCGGAGTCTCTGCCGTTCTTTGTGGAACCAACTCCCTTTTTATGAGCAAAAAATTGAAGGTTCATATTTAACATAAGTCTACACCTCCTTAAAATGTAATTTCAGATACTTTCTGTGGTATTGCTTTTCCACTTCTTTCAGTCCGAGAATCATGGAATCGAGCAACAGCTTTGTTTCTTTTGTCGGCATATCCTGTAAAGCGAACCGGATCATACCGCTTTCCTGATCCTGCTCACATGTAAAAGCCTGCTTTCCAAACTGCTCGATCGAATTGATCGTATTGATGACAAGGATGGAAATTGCAGCGCATACAATATCGCTTCCGGCTTCTGCAAAGCCTGCATGTCCGCTGCAGGTAAAGCCTTTATACTCGCCCGTTCCCGACTGATACACGGTTATTGTCGTCATAGCCGTCCACTTTTATTAAGCATTAATCTTCTCAATTTTAACCTGAGTGTATGCTTGTCTGTGACCGTTTTTCTTGTGATAGCCAGTTTTTCTCTTGTATTTGTATACAATAACTTTTCTGGCTCTGCCTTGATCCATAACAGTAGCTGTTACAGTAGCAGCCGCAACATCAGAACCAACTTTCAGTCCGTTGTCGCTTACAGCAAGAACCTGGTCAAATGTAACAGTATTTCCTTCTTCTGCTTCTAACTTCTCGACACGAATCACGTCGCCTTCAGAAACCTTGTACTGTTTTCCACCAGTTGCAATAATTGCGTACATAGGGCACCTCCTATTATCATTACTCGCTAACTTTGGTGATGTCTGCCATGATGGACATACTTTTACCTCGTTATGCGGCATACTCATAAAGAATAGCATGCGTTTTCTTATCTGTCAAGCGTTTTGTCCTAAAAAATTCCCCTTTTTCAGCAAAATCCCTGCGTAAAGAAATAGGCGATCATCTGGGAACGGGAGCTGAACTCTTCCGTCTCGAGAAGCTCCAAAACCTCTTCCTTCGAATAAAAATCCGCCTTGATTTTTTCGTTATCCGATGTGTGGTCTTCGAACGTTCCTTCCGCATCGACGATCGCAATATACGTTTTTACATCCGAAATGCCGACCGCCGCATAAGACGGCGGCAGGATTTTCCTGATCCGTTTCACGGAAAGTCCCGTTTCCTCATAAAGCTCTCTGCTGACGCATTCCTCGATACTTTCGCCTTCTTCAATCATCCCGGCGCATAAATTATAGATCGTTTTATTAATACTCATGCGGAATTCCTGAAGCAAAAGAAGCTGCCCCTCATGAAACGCTACGATCGAAACGCCGCTGGCGCGTTTTCCAAGATCTTCAATTCCTTTCAGTTCCTTGCGGCTGACCATTTCATATTTCTTTTCCCTGCCCGCTTTGTTCAGGTAAGTCAGCTCGTAATTTTTCAGATATTTTCCGTCCTTAATTTTTTTCAGACCAATCAGTCTCATCATACTCTCCATTCTCAAACGGTATCACATACCAAACTTCATTTTCCTGTGCGTACTTTTTTACAATAACTGCTCCCTCAGGGATTTTTTCTCTTTTTTGCGCGTTATTTCGACAAGCCCAAGCGGCGTCATATCTACGACCGTCGTTTTGACCGGATCTGCCGCAACCGCTTCCCGCAGAAAGGCAAGCAGCGTTTCATTCTGCTTTCTTGTTTCCATACTGATAAAATCAATAATAATGATACCGGAAAGATTCCGCAGCACAAGCTGGCGCGCGATCTCCTCCGCGGCTTCCAAATTGATTTGAAGGTAAGTTTCCTTTTTTCCCTTCCCGCCGCTTGCCTTTCCGCTGTTGACATCGATACAAGTAAGCGCCTCCGTCGGATCGATCACAAGATATGCGCCTGATTTCATCCATACCTTGCGTTCAAGCGCTTCCGACAGCCTTGCTTCCACACTGTACAGCTTAGCGAGAGAAAGCGCCGCGTCTTCATAAAAAGAAAGCTTCCCAATATCATGCGGCTGCTGTGCCTTCAAATAAGCTTTCGTCTCTTCATAAATTTCCGCGTCGTCGGTTAAAATTTTTTCATAATCGACGCTGTAAAAATCCTGTAAACTTTTCAAATAAGAGGGAATTGATTTTTTTAACAGGCTATAGCATGTACGGTACGGCGCATTTTGTACCAGCTTATCCGCCTCTTCCTTTAGCGTGCGAAGTTCTTCTTCCAGCAGATCGTCCGGGGCGCCTCCTGCGTTGGTGCGGAAAACGATCCCGTATTCCCTGCTTACTTCCACGAAAAGACGGCTTTCTCTGCAATAGGACTGCAAACGCCGCTTTTCCTCTTCCGACAACTTTGAAGAATAGCCGATTTTCCGGTTTCCGTATGTCAGAACAAAACAGGTCCCCGGGAACGACAAACGGAGCGTCGCGCCCGCTTCCTTTGTTTTCTGCTTTTCCTTACAGATCTGAACGACGACCTCGTCTCCGGCGACAAGCTTTTTTTCCCCTTTGTATTCGCGCAGCGGCAGAAAACAAAGCGCGCCTGGAGAGTATTCCACAAAAGCGGCGCCGATCTGTTCCACGATGTTTTTGACCTTTCCGACATAAATATTGTCCAGAATCTCTTCGCCCGGACCGCACGCGCAGGCGCGCATCAGACGGTTCCCATGATAAAGGAGCGTCAAAATCTGATTTCTGCGGCGCAGGATCAAAACTCTGCCGTCCTCCGTTTTCCTTTGTTCCATCCAAACAACCTTTCCGTCTCATCTTATTTTCCCAACATGAATTTCACCGGAAGATACCTTGTCAGAATTCCGCTCCCGCTTCCCGCAGCGGCAAAAAACGCCTGCCGGCAGCCTGTTTTGTCTCATTTTCATCCGTCTCCGGCGCTTCCATATAAGTGTCCGTCCGTGTGATTTCCAGTGCAAATTCGGGCAGCGTCCTGCCGTTATCGCGGTAAAACGCTTCCATGACCATAGAGGGCTTGATATTGCCCGCGCTGCTTGCGTCGACGAGCATATAGATCGCGTCGCCGGACATAGAAAGCTCATAAATCGCAGGCTTTAAATCAAGCGTCAGCTCGCTTTTCTTCGTTTTTTTTACAAAAGGTATCTCTTTGCTTTCATAAAAAGCGGAAAGCGCGGAAGCATAATCAAAATCAGGCTCATAGCCCTTTCGGAAACGGACGAGATAACCTGCGGCGGCCACGCTCGCCATCGCATTTTTTGCCTGCTCCGGCAGCGCCCTTACGGAAAGGATACGGATTCCGTCCGCCATTACGCCGTTCAATGCTTCCATCATCGCATCGCCGCCCTGATGGGAATTTACCTCAATATCCATATATTCTCCGTCGCTTTCCAGACCGACGCCGAGAGGAGAAGCAAACGACATGATCTGATGCGGAGAAAAGCCGCCCGTATAGGCAATATCCACGCCCGCGCGCCGCATCGCTTTCTGGAAATAGCGCATGATGTCAAGATGACCGATAAATTTCATTACGCCATGCTTGGAAAACTGTATTCTGACTTTCATACGACTTCTCCTTCCCCGGCGGAAGCTTCCGGTTTTTCCCTTTTTTCTGTACAGACGCCGCCCCCGTAACGCGCGGCTCCGCAGCCCTGACACTGTACGCGGCAGTTCGGCGAAACCTCTCCGCGCAGCGCTTTTTGCCATTCCCTTGCAAGAAACTGCTTCGTTACGCCGCAGTCAATAAAATCCCATGGAAAGATTTCATCAAGCGCACGCTCTCTCGTCGTATAAAAATGAATGTCCAGGCCGCATTCACGGAACGTTTCCATCCAGATATCGTTTTTATAATATTCGCCCCAGGCGTCATAAAAGCAGCCCTTTTCATAAGCCTTCAAAATAACTTGTCCGATGCGTCTGTCTCCGCGTGCAAAAATACCCTCCAGAACGCTTGCGTCCGCTTCATGCCAGTTATATTTAATACTTTTCTGGTTCAGCTGCTCCATAATAGCGGTTCGCGTCGTATATGCTTTTTCCAAAAACTGCTCCTTTGTGCATTGCGGAGCCCACTGGAACGGCGTAAACGGCTTCGGAATAAAAAACGAAGTGCTCGCTACGATCTGACATTTGCCGTTCCGCTTTTCTTTTGGAACCGTTTCATAATAAGCCGCCGCAATTTTGTTGGACAAAGAAGCGATCTCGCGGATATCCTCGTCGGTTTCTGTCGGCAGGCCGAGCATAAAATACAGCTTGACGCGGCTCCAGCCGCCCTCAAACGCCTCAATTGCCCCCTTCAAAATGACTTCCTCGGTCAACCCTTTGTTGATAACGTCGCGCAGCCTCTGACTTCCTGCCTCCGGCGCAAATGTAAGACTGCTCTTCTTTACATCCTGTACCTTGCTCATAACGTCGAGGGAAAACGCGTCGATTCGCAGAGACGGCAGGGAAATGTTGATCTTCTTTTCCTTGCATACGTCGATCAGAAACGTTACAAGCTCTTCCAGAGAAGAATAATCGCTGGAGCTTAACGAGCTGAGAGAAATCTCTTCATGTCCGGTATTTGCAAGCATCGTAACGGCGTACCGCTTCAGCATTTCCACATTCCTCTCCCGCACGGGGCGGTAAAGCTGTCCCGCCTGACAGAAACGGCAGCCCCGGATGCAGCCGCGCTGGATCTCTAAAACGACCCGGTCCTGCGTTACTTTGATATAAGGAACGATAGGCTTTTCGGGGTAATAAGTATTCGTCACATCCATGACAAGCTCTTTTTCGATTTTCGCCGGGATTCCCTCCTCCGTCGGCTCAAACGCCGCGATCGTTCCGTCCTCATGATAAGAGACCCGGTAAAAAGCGGGCGCATAGATTCCCGGCAGCTTTGCCGCCTTTCGCAAAAATTCTGTCCGGCTTCCGCCGTCTTTTTTATTTTCCTGATAAAGATCGATCAGATTCCGGTATTGCGTTTCGCCTTCTCCGATGTAGAACAGGTCGAAGAAATCGGCGATCGGCTCCGGATTATATGCGCACGGACCGCCGCCGATCACGATAGGGTCGCTTTCCGACCGCTTCTTTGCCATAAGAGGAATGCCCGCAAGATCGAGCACCTGTAAAATATTGGTATAGCACATCTCATACTGTATCGTAATGCCGAGAAAATCAAATTCCCGGATGGGATCCTGCGATTCCAGCGCAAACAGCGGTATGTGCTCTCTGCGCATGACAGTGTCCAGATCAACCCACGGAGAATAGACCCGCTCGCACCATACGTCTTCAAACCGGTTCAGCATATCATACAGAATCTGTATGCCGAGATGGGACATTCCGATCTCATACACGTCGGGAAAACACATGGCGAAACGCACCATATCGTCCGTCAGTTTCTTTTTGACGCTGTTGATCTCATTGCCGATATATCTGGCAGGCTTCTCTATCTGAAGCAGTATTTCGTCTGATAACGCAAGTTTGTTCATATCGTTGTCCTTTGGATTTATTTATGGCAGATTCTATTCATATGCCATTTTTTTCTTTATTCATGTAAAGTATACGGTATCTGATTCATAAAATCAAATAAAATCGGGGAATAGTCCGTTTCTACCGCTTGATAGACCTGCGCGCTGTCAATTCCGAACAATGTCGCATCCTTTGATACAAGGCTGTAAAAGACTCCAAACAAAAGAAGCGCGGCCGCCATTCTAAGGCGAAAAGTGGAAATTGCAGAAATATCCCCCGCCTCTCCCTCTCCTTTATGATCTCTGAAGGATTCGTAAGGCGTCTGCTTTCCATGCAGAAACGCTTCCCTTCCGCGTATCGTATTTTGATTCATCTCATTTTCTTCCCGTATCCTGCGTATGAGCTGTAATTTTTTTTCCGAAGAAACCATCGCTTACTCCCGTAGCTGTCTTTGTTTCAATTTATGGGAGCGACGCCGCCGTTAGAACAAGGCGCGAAAAAGAATCCTGCGCGGCGGGACTTTCCATAAAAAGAGAGCTTCCGCCGCATGGAAGCTCTCTCTTCGTAAAGTATTTCTGTCCGCTTTGTTACTGAATCGCCGGAACGGTTACCGGGAGTTCCGCTGCCGGTGCGATAACCGGAACGCCGATACCGTTTGCATCAAACTGATATGTAACGCCTTCAATATCGAGCGTAATGCCCGCCGCCATGCTGCCGTCCGCCTGGAAGTAATACGGAACGCCGCCGACATTCTGCCAGCCGGTCTGCATCGTGCCGTCCATGCCGACATAGAAGGTAACGCCGTTTGTCACAACAAGCGTATTGACGCTCATCGCATTCGTTGTCTCGTCAAAGTGATAACGCTTACCGTCAATATCCTGCCAGCCTGATACTGCGGCGCCGTTTTGAGCCAGATAGTACTGCGCCGTACCGTCGCTGATAAAGCCTGTCTGCATTACGCCTGTTGCCGGATCAAAGAAGAATCTCTGTCCGCCGATCGTCTGCCAGCCCGTCTGCATCACGCCGTCTGCCGCAAAGTAGTAATTCTTTCCGTCTACCGGAATCAGACCGGTCTGCATGGAACCGTCCGGGGCAAAATAGTAGTTCGCGCCGCCGATGTTTTTAAAGCCTTTCACCATCGCGCCGTCCGTATCCACATAATACTTCAGACCATTTGTCGTAACGAACGTAGAAACGGAAAGCACGCCTTTCTGCTCGTCAAAATGATATGTTTTCTGGTCTGCAAGCGTCAGCCAGCCGGTTGCCATTGCGCCGGTATCGCCGAAGTAATAGGTTCCTTCCGGCGCGCGGTACCAGCCAAACTGCATTACGCCGTCGCCGCCGAGCAGATAACGGAAACCGCCGATCGTCTGCCAGCCTGTCTGCATAATACCGTCTGCTGCAAAATAATAAGTATTCTCGCCTACTTTTGTAATACCGATCGCCATCGGACCTTCCGGAGCAAAATAACGTTTCGTTCCGTTGCCTTCCAGATCCTGCCATCCGGTTACCATACGTCCCATCGCATCCGTATACCATACCGCATTCGCATAATTGATCCAGCCGCGCTTCATATGCCAGTTTTCATAGAAGTAATTGAAGCCCTTCCGTGAAATCCATCCGTTCGGGATAATGAGCTGGGAATAATCCTTGTACAGATAGTTGACGTCAACACGTCCGCTGATACCAGGAACGGCTCCGTTGCTTGTTGCCTGCCATACGGAAAACGCGAACGGATAATCGCAGGCGTCGGCATACTGCGCTACCCACTGATCGTAAACAGTCGGTCCAAGCCGTGTCATAAACCAGTTTTTACTTGCATATACCATCGGGTAGTAGCCTTCGTTTTCAATGACCGTACAGAATGCGTTCACAATCGCCTGCTGCTGCGCCGGCGTTAATCCCTTATGAACTTCATCCTCAATGTCAAATACGACCGGGAAGGAGACCGGCATATTCTGCAGCGCGCTGATGGCAAGCGTCGCTTCCGCAACAGCCGCTTCGACCGTCGTCGCGTAAGAATAAATATAGCCTCCTGTCCGCAGTCCGGCTGCAGACGCGCCAAGCATGTTGGCTACAAAACCCGGATCGATACCGCTCTTGCTGCTTCCGATCTTAACAAAGGCAAAGCTGTATCCCTGTGCGGCGACGCTGTTCCAATCGATAGCGCCCTGATATTTCGACACGTCAATGCCTTTTGCGATCGCCTGCGCCGATGTTACCGCCGCCTCTGTAGACGCCGCCGGTACGCCGGAAAGGACCGCAGCCGCCGATAATACGGCGGCGAGTTTCTTAAGCTGCTTCTTAAGAAAGTGCTTTCTCATATGTAAATAACCCTCCTGTATGTAATGATGCTGCCGCAGCAGCCAAACAGTGCATGCGTCTATAGCCACCATCCTGCCGCATGCACTCTTTTAGTATAATATATGCTTTGAAACATTTCTATAACAATTCGTAAATAAAATGTAACAATTTTTGGAAACACAAAAAATAAAACGGTATCGGGAATCCCAAAACACAGTATTCCCTGTTTTTCTCAGCGCTGCGCCAGTTCTGTCGTGATTTCCTCCCATGTCACGCCTTTTTCGACCATCAGCACCATCATATGATATAAGAAATCTGAAATCTCATATTTGATCTCGTTCGGATTCGGATTTTTAGCGGCAATGACAATCTCCGTCGCTTCTTCTCCAAGCTTTTTCAAGATTTTATCGATTCCCTTATCAAACAGATAATTCGTATAGGAGCCTTCCTTCGGATGCGCCTTTCTGTCTTTGATCACGTCCAATACCGACTCAAAAATTTTGAGCGGATTGTCTTCCTGATAGTCTTTCTTAACAATCTCGTTGAAAAAACAGGAATGATTACCGGTATGGCATGCCGCTCCCACTTGGGATACCTTTGCGAGAATCGTATCCATATCGCAGTCAGCCGTCAGGCTTTTGACATACTGGAAGTGCCCGCTCGTTTCCCCTTTGAGCCACAGCTGCTTTCTGCTGCGGCTGTAATAGGTCATCCTGCCGGTCTTCAGCGTCGCTTCATATGCTTCTTTGTTCATATAAGCGACCATCAGCACCTCGTCCGTCTTATAGTCCTGTACAACGACCGGCACCATACCGTCGCAGTTGAGCTTAAAGTCTTCCCACTTCACATCGGTTTCAAACGTATCGACACAAATTCCTTTATCAGCGCACAAGGATTTCAAAGAAGTGATCTCTCTGGCGTTTTCATTGACAATATTTCCCGTAACGCCGCATAGGTCGATGTAATTCAGATGATCGAGCAGATGATCGAGCGTCATGCCCGGCAGCATTGCAATAAAAGGCACGCTCGATGTGCCGACACATTCCTTGACAATATTTTCCCTCACAAGAATCAGTTCGCACACATAATCCTCCAAAAGCTCTCTTTGGTCGGAAATCGTTTTGCTGTCCGCTACGCATGCCGCGATCTTATCCTTGCCGAATTTTAAGGAAACCTCTTCCGTGATCTCGATATTGGACGCCTTCGAATAGTTAAGCGCAGCCTTTTTACAGCCGGCATAAATCAGCTTTTTAATATCCTCCATCCGCTTGACGTTGCCCGCCCCGATGACCGGCATCTCCACAATGCCGCAGATCGCCTTGATAATGTCAAGAGCCTCCTCATGCTCCGCGTCTCCTTCCGAAAGATCGAATACGATCAGCTCGTCCGCGCCGTTATCGCTGTAAAATTTGGACAGCTCGACCGGGTTCATACTGATTACCGTTTTTTTATCGTCAAAGCCTGCAACCGCGTATTTCCGATACAGATAAATGCAGGGAATAAATTTCTTTGTGTTCATAA